>DATGND010000001.1:0-7997 GCA_035306925.1 Bacteriovoracaceae bacterium
AGGCTCCCCAGATAGCTCGAATAGGGATGATTCCTAATAAGAGAAGTTTTTCCTTTGGAAAGAGTAGACTGAATAAAAGAATAATTCCTGCAATGGCCCCTGATGCACCCAGGGCCGGTACTTCCGGAGCGTCCATTAAAACACGAGAGAGAAAAGCGTGAGCAAATGATCCTACAATTCCTGCCGTAAAATAGAAATTGAGGAAAGCAAAAGGAGTCATGAAACGCAGAAGAATGGAACCAAAGCCAATCAAAACGTACATGTTGATAAAGAGGTGAAAAAACGCATTGTGGGAGAATACAGAGGTAATAAGAACCCAAAAGCGATGATCTAAGAGAGCGTTCCAGCTCACTAAGAAGTTTTCCACCATGAACTTGAAAGTGCTGAAATTAGTCATGGAATACAACCAACTAAGAAAAACAACGAAGTTGATTAAGACGATTACTTTGATTGTTTTGGGCACACTTATTCCTCCACACCTTCATTGTAACAAATAAAATTTCATTCCTTTAGGCATTTCTCACTGTCCATAGGGGCAATTATTGCCCTGATTCGGAACTATTTTCCTTGGTGCCAAAATGATTCAATGCAACAACCAAGGAAGGTGTATACATGAAATTATCGCAGTTATTTCTGATCACTTCACTCCTGCTCACCTTGGCCGCCTGTAAAGGCGAAGGTACAGAAGGAACTGATCCAACAATTGAAGACCCAACACAAATAGAAAATCCTATTGATCCAAAGGAACCAGATGATTCGGATAATGATTCTCAGCCAACTCCTGTGCCTAATGATGGGGTACCTGCTGCAGCTAAAACATTAAAAGTTAATATCAAATATGTGAACTTCACTGCGGCTCAAAAAGCAAAGTATGAACAAGCAGTAGAAGTGGTGAAAAAAGTAGTGGCCACTAAAGAATTCATGGATCGAGTTAAGAATCATAAGTATGGGGGCAAGCTGACTTATGTTGATAATCGCGGCAAAACCAATGCTCAGATTTATCAGAACATTTTAGATGGAAATGAGACACTTCAGCCAACTAAAAACAACGCCATTGATGTGGAAGTAGAGCTTTACTACGCTAATACTTCTACCGTTGGTTACACTTACTCTAATTCGAAAAGAATTTGGGTAAATACGAAGTACTTTAATACTTATACTCCTGCCAAAGTTGCAGGAAACCTATTCCATGAATGGCTTCACAAATTGGGTTATACTCACGCCTCTTCTTACTCCACAAGCAGAGATTACTCAGTTCCTTATGCCATCGGTTACATGATTTCTAACATGGGCGCTAAGCTCTAAAGGATAGAATATGAAAGTTTTAACACTCGCATCTTTGCTTGCTCTTAGTTTAAACGTTTTTGCTAATGAAGGCGTTTTGGAGATTCACGGAAACTTTGAAGATGATAAATATTGTTCACAGCAAATCAGAGGTCTTGGCTGTGGAAACCCAGAAAAGGCAGGCTTTAATAGCTGTGTGAATAAAAGAGTTTCTGAACTCGAACCAAAGTGTCAGGATTACCATCTTGATGAGATGGATCGACAGTTAGACAAAGAGTATTCAAAATCATAATTAGTTGAGAGAAGCACCCCATTTGGGGTGCTTCTCGTTTTTTTGGGTTTAATTTAAGTTTCCATTTCATTTCCACTAACTATAAATAATTTATTAGGGTAGGGAGTGGTGTGAAGGACAAATCATAACCAGTATTTTAACGAATACTGGGTTTTCCCCTCCCACCTTTATTTCCAAAAACTTGCTTTTTAAGACGCTGCGCATATTTGCTGTAGGCAACGACCTGTGCCAGAATTTCTCACCTAACTTAGGATGAGGAGTTTAAATGCTCAGATTTGTTGTTTTATTGTCTTTATTTTTCAGTCTACCGGCCTTGGCAAAAAAGTATGAACTGGCCCAAATTTCAAATGATCTAGATAAAGAAATCGTTACTTTCTATCTTCATGTTGATCAATATGAAAAAATAGATTCCATCAGCTACATTACTAGAAATGAGCACGGTCAAATTGTAAAAGAGATGGACTGGACTTATGGAGAAGTGGCAAACGGTGGTGTCGTTCTTGAGACTCGTAATGGGTATGATATTTTAAATCTCTTTATTGGTTCAAATTTTAATAGAGATCAAGGCGGAGAGATTTCTCTTAATTATCTCCACAACGGTGTTACAGGCAGCAGAAGATACATGAATTTTAATGTAACTAATTATAAAGGAAGCTATCGCCTTTTTTATAACGGAAAGATTGTGAGTAAACTCAATATTAAGACGAATCACGTTCGTGTTATTGGCCTGGTTGGAATTGATAGAATCCAGGTTTTTTACGCCCAGTAAAATAAAACATTCATTGATCAAAAGGGGCCTTTAGGGCCCCTTTTTTATTGGAGTCAAACTTGCACCTCTTATGACTTAGTAGGAGAGGTGCTTATGGAATTATCTCTACCCAGAAGAAAGTTTTTTACAATCAAAGATACCATGGTCGAAACTAAGGATAAGGTGAGTCGTGACCATCTTTCTATGGTAGCTGCGGCCATGTCTTATTACATGCTCTTTGCTTTCGTTCCATTTCTTGGTTCTATTCTTCTTCTCTATGCACTTTTCAGTAATCCCGAACAAATGAGTTCCCAAATTGCTTCCATGGCAGAGAAACTTCCTCCTGAAGTTCAGGAAATTATCAGGACCCAGATTGCGCAATTCATGGGGCAAACAACACAGTTAAAAATTGGGGCAATTGTTTCGTTGGTCGTGACTTTATGGGCAGCTTCAAAAGGAACAAATGCTCTGATAGATGCGCTTAATATTATTTATGAACGGGAGGAAAAGAGAAATATTATCAAGCTTAGCTTACTCTCATTATTTCTGACGATCATTGCAGCTTTCTTGAGTGTTTTAAGTGTTGCTGTAATTATCGGGATTCCCAGTGTTATCAAATTTCTTCCTCTCTCAGAAAACATCAAACAATTTCTTCCCTATTTGAGTTGGGGAATTCTTCTTGTGGCTTTTGCAAGCTTTCTGACTGTGAGTTATGGGATCGGTGCTTGCAGAAGCTGGAGGTATTGGAAGAAGGTGATGATAGGATCGAGCATTGCCAGTTTGGTGTGGGCCTTCGCTTCACTTCTCTTTACCTGGTATGTGGCAAGTTTTGGAAACTTTAATAAGACCTACGGCTCTCTCGCGGCCATTATTATCCTGATGTTCTGGTTTTATATTTCCAGTTACATCATTCTGTTAGGGGCAGAAATCAGTGCTTCCTTAGAGAAGAGAAAAAGGTCCCAGGAGAAGGGGACCTTAGTCTAATTTGGTTAAAACCATTTCTTGAGATGCACCACTCTTATATTTTAGGTTAAAGCCGATAATCGTTTCTCCATTAACTTCAGGAAGTTTAATATTTAAATGAGAGGGAACCGTATAAAGTTCAATTTCAGCAATATCAGGAAGACCTAGTAATCTTGAAATAATTCTTTTCTTTAGGCTCATCTTGATTGTTTTACTCGTAACAGACTCACCATTGATGGAGCGAGTAGTATTCTGTGTTGTTGTTTTAGAGACTTTATAAGCATTAGCAAGATCACCTTTTCCTTCAAGGAGTCCTGAGAAAAGTTTAAGCTTTTGACCAAAGTCTTTGATGAATGAAGAAAAATCAATCACGTTGGTCGCGAGTAATTGAAGCTCTTTTAGAAGTTTCTTATTCGTTACTAGTTTTCCTTCAGTGTCATAAATTCCAAGAATATTTTTTCTTTCATTATCAATGGCAACCCATAGTTCTTGCCCCTGATGCATAAGAAGGATAGCCGATTGTTTATCAGAAATTTCAGCACTGGCCGCCACTTCCAGATTAAGTTTAGTGACTTGATCGATCCCAAAAGTCTGGGCCATTTTTTCATTTGAAGTCTGAGAAATATCAAAAGCAATTCTTTGCTGGGACTGATTGCTATTAAGAAAATTCATATTCTCGGTAACATTGGCCTTACCAGGGAAGAGAGTTTCCCAAAGTTGAAGTACTTCTTTAAGAGATTGACCATTGAGAATAGTTTTCGTTCTTTCAATCATTGCTTCTTTGAAGTTATGAACTGAACTGTAAGGGTTTCTGGCAATATCTTTAACGGCTCCAACCACCAGGCGGTCAAACTCTTCTTTGTTTGTTACTTTTTTACGAGTTTCCCAAAGAACGAAAGAGATTCCTTCCCCTAGATCATGAACTTCTTTTTCTGGAGCATAGGACTTAATCTGCCCATTTGTAGAGATGATGGTGCTTGCGTCTCTTAAGGCTTTCCCCTGAAGCATCACCAACCCAACTTTTGAATTGTTGAGAACGATGTGAGCAAGATAATCGGCAAATCCTTCATTAAGACCTCCAATCTCTGCGTTTACTGCATGTCCAAAAAGTTGATCAAAGTAGAAGTGGCCTGCTTCATGAATCACCACTGATGGGTCAAAACCAGAGCGATTGATTTTTCCTCCAAGAAGTTTGAAGAGAATGCTCTTATTGGCCGGAAGAAAGCTTAAAGACTTATCTGTTGATAAGAAGAAAGCATTATTTTTTAATTTAGAATTAGTTTCATCTTTTACTTCACGGCTAGAGTAAGCCTTTAGAAAGTGTTGTGATTTAAAATAAAAGCGCTCTTCCAGAAAATTAAAATAGTTTTTTAACCAATAATAAATGGTGGACTGTTCGACCACGTTCCATTCCTGGAAGCGGTTAAATTTTAAAAGACCATCTTTCACTCCCGAGAAAGAATCTTTTGAACAGTCATTATAGCAAACAATAAAATTGTCGTTTTGAAGAAATGATTTCGGAAACAATTGAGAGTAAGAATTGTTCGGATCTTTCACCGTCGCTTCCGTGATAAGAGCTTCTGGTAATTTATCCGTTTTAATTTTTTGCCAAAGTAGGGGATTTTCTGCCAACTCATAGTTTTTAACTATTGGTAGTAAAACATCTGCTTGCGCAGAAAAAGAAAAGAGCATGAAGAGTGCAATGGCTTTTTTATTCATAATGTCCTCGAAATGAATTTTGCTCATTATCTCTGAGCTTCTATTCCCTCTCAATGCGTCTGGTAATAACTTCAAGGTGTCTATAAGTTAGACGACCACCCCCGCTGGCATTATGTCCCATTCAAGTGCTTGATCTTTCAGGGTAAATAAATACTTAAGTAGTTGAGGAAGTTTGCATCTAGTGAGTAGTATGCCGGTTGGTTAATTCTTAAGAGGAGAGTGATATGAAAAGATTTCTCTTGGCACTAGTACTGGCAATCCCTCCAGCTGCATTCTCTGAACCGTGGGATGGAGCAAACCATCCAGGTAATTTCAGAAGGCTTATGGGTACCAATCTGGTGATGACTTTTTCTGACCTTCCCTTAAGTGGAAGAATGGCAGATGACAGAATGGGATGGGCCGAATCGTTCTGGCCATCAAATAAAGGGGGAATTGCTTATCGTTGGAATCACCCTGATCCTCAGCCTTTTAAGTATAGACTGCATACTCTTGCTGAACTTAAGCAAATGACTGAAGCTCAAATCGCTCAACTCTCACCCGCTGAACTCTATGACATTGCCAGCGGTGATTATAACTATACTCTGACTCGTAAAACTCTTTCACTGTACAGTCCACGAGACCTTTGGTGGGAAGGGATATGCCATGGCTGGGCCCAGGCCGCCACTCAGTATGCTGAGCCTGCACCAACTGTGGTTGTCAATAAAGATGGAATCCGTGTTCCATTCGGCTCCAGTGATGTGAAGGCCTTGCTTTCTATGCATGAGGCCTATAATTACAAAGGAGAACCTTTTGGCTTTGTGGGACGTCGTTGTTCAGTAAACGGTAAAGTGCAGGGGCAGGAGTTAAACGGAGACACACACCCGTTCCCGCCAGCACCCGAGCTTGCTGAATCTGCAGAATGTCGAGATGCCAATGCAGGGGCCACTCACGTTGTTATGGCCAATATGCTAGGTCTTCTTGGAAAAGGTTTTGTGGCCGATGTAGATAGATTTAATGACGTATGGAACCAGCCTATTGTTCGATATGATTCAAAAATTGTGAAAGAAGAACCGGTTTTAGATTCTCATCGTGCTCAAGGAATTGCTCGGAGAGTGCGTATCAAGACTGACTATGTTTATTCGGAAGAGCTTCTTTATCCGAGCGCTCGGGCCAGAGAACTAGGCTATACTAACTTCGTCTCTAAAGAACCGGTCACTCTGACTCCTCTTCAAGAATATGTTGTAAAAAACTATGAGTATATCCTTGAAATTGATGCCAATGATCGTATTACCGGAGGAGAGTGGATTTCTGAAACAAGACCAGACTTTATCTGGAACTATAAGAAATCGAAAAACTTTAAAAATGCTCCGATACCTCTGGCAAATCTAAGATATATTTATAAGCCACTTCGTCGTTACTAAAAAAAGGCCTCGCTATGCGAGGCCCTTTTTATTTAATTTCAACATTATGTTTAGCAGCTACTTTATCAAAGTGCTTCATCATAGACTTGGCCCAATTACGTTTATCAATGTAATTTCCAAAGTAGAAAGACTTCTTAAATCCATAAGCAACAAGGTCTTTAAGATGCTTAGGGGCAATCTCAAAGTTATCAACCGCTAGCTGGAACTCTTTTGAAACCGTCGTATCAGAAACAAGACGGTTATCCGTACAGATGGTAAGAGACATTCTATTTGCAAGCATGTGCTTGAAGTTATGATCTTTAATATCCTTAATAGAAGGATTGGTTTGTAGGTTAGAAGTCAAACACACTTCGATGGTTGTGCGCTTATCTGCGACAAAAGAAATAAGATCACTGAGATATTTCTTTTTATCCTTAACGGACTCATCAATAATTTTGTCTTCATCAAAAAGATAGTAACCATGCCCGATTCGGTCTGCATAGCACTCTGTAATGGCCTGGAAAATACTTTCCGCTCCATAAGCTTCACCGGCGTGAACTGTTTTATGCATGAAGTGCTGATGGGCATAAGCATAGACTTCTTTAAACTTACCTGGTGGATAACCATCTTCTTGACCAGCAAGATCAATACTTACGATAGGAATACCTTGTTCATCACGAATTTTCACAGCTGCTCGAACCATTTGCATGGCAGCGGCGCGAAGCACATCCATTTCTTTTGAGTATTCATGGGCCTTATAGAAGTTAGTGTAATAAGGGGAGTAACCCTTAGGACCAAACTTTCTCATAGCACAGCTAATGATTCCGTAATTAAACTCTGGTCTTTGACCTGATTTAACTTCGGCTGAATTATTGAACTCTTTTTTAGCTCTCTCAAAACCCTTATTGGCCGCAGTCATTACTGATTCAAAAGTTAGTCCTGCTTCAATATCCATCATGAGTTGAGGAGCAAAACGTACTTCGATGTAATAAACATTTTCATGGATGTTATCCCATGCCAGCTCATAAGAAGCTCTTTCGATGTTCTCAAGGTCTCTGAGGGCCGAGCAGGTATATTGAAATCCATGTAGGTATTCGCCCAAATTAGCATAATGAGACTTGAAAACGGTCTCCTTAAGTCCTTCCTCTGTATATGAAGGCATCTTAATATTGCCAGCTTTGGCCATTTCAATAAGTGTAGGGATTCTTAATGACCCATCTAGGTGAAGATGCAGGTCGGTCTTTGGCATTTCTTTGATAAATTCTGAATTGTATTTTGTCATCTGATGATACTAATGGTTTTTTCCATTATCGTCAGGCCAAATAGGCATAAAAAAAGGCCCTCGAAGGAGGGCCTTGGGAAGGAGAATGTGTTTTCAATTAGAATTTAAATTCCAATTGGCAAGAAAGTTGACCGATCATGTTAAAGCCCAGTTGAAGAGCTCTAACTTGCATGTGGGCACTTGCTGATTTTAAGTTAGCAAGGGCCTTCTCTCTTGCTTCTGGAGATTTAAGCGCCAGGGCCACTTCAATCTCTTCATTACAAAGAGTTCCTTTGATTTGTTCAACTACATAAGCCGGCACTTGAGATTTATCAGCTGGACGACCTTCTT
>DATGND010000002.1:0-4911 GCA_035306925.1 Bacteriovoracaceae bacterium
TGTCTGATGAGATCTATTACCAAGCAGAAGGTGCTTTGGTTTGGAATCGTTTTTCTTTAATCGCTGGGATTAATGGGATCTATTCTCTAGGAAGGGATCCTAATGAAGGAGAGCCTGAAGCAAGGCTCGCTTTGAACACTGGTAGTACTTTTCTATATCATCAAGAAAATAGAGAGTGGATTGCCCCATACGTAGGATTAAATGTGGGGATTAATCATAACTGGAGAGTGGAACTTCGGGGCTCGCAGGTTGTTTCGGGAAAATCAACAGATCTTGGAACGGGCTTTGGTGTCAACATTATCAGGCGTTCTGAAAAAAATAATCCAACGAAAAAAATTGATCGTGCATTTAAGTCGTATGATATCGAGGCCAGTATTAGCAAAATCTCACCCAAAGGCGGTTATGTCGTCATCGATAAAGGTTTAGCCGATGAGGTGGAGAAGGGAATGGTTTTTGATTTTTATGATTTTGACTATATGGGGGGCAATGAACTTCTGGCCCGAGGTACGGTCATAAGAGTCCAATCGGAAACCTCAATTATTAAAATAACTTCGCGCTTTAAGAAAAAGCCCCTTAAAGAGGGAGTGCTCGCAAGGGCCAGTTTTCGTTAGGAATTTTATTCTTTGATTGTGCCGATAGATAGTTGAGATAGAATAAGTATAAATATGTAAAAAGGCTTTCGTATGAATCTGATCACACGTTCAATGATGTTGGTTTTAGTATTTGCCATGAGTGGGCAACTACAGGCCAAAAGCTTTACCAGTAAATACTGCGAGTTTGAACTTCCCCCTGGTTGGGAATGTCAGCTTGAAGGTTCTGAGTACGTTTGTCAGAGTGAAAACGCTGATAGAAAGAAAGAATCTATTATTATTCTGGCCGCTAAAATTCGTGGAGAGCAAGATAGTCTAGATGAATATATGGCCTATCTTAAAAAGACGAAAGAATACAATCTTCCAGGTGGTAAAAAACAGGTCTCTGAACCTAAGTCTGTGAAGATGACAACGGTCAATGATCATCGTTGGGTGGACTCCCTTCATTTAGCTTCTGAAGTACCGGGCTTTTACACGAGATATCTCGCTACTGTAAAAGAAGACCTTGGTGTTGCGGTTACTTTCTCAGTTAGTAAGGATCTATATTCAGCTTATAAACCTGTAATGGATAAGATGGTTTCCAGTCTTCGTGTTTTCCGTCAGAAGAAGACAGGGCTTAAAGACCTAAGAACTGGAACGAAAACAGAAGATCCAAACTTTGCCGACGCTACCTTCAATCCTAACAGTGCGATGGATGTTACTGCAAATAGAACACAGAAGCGTGCGGATACTGGAGACGGCGGTGATGATATACTTTATATCCTTGCAGTGGTTGTTGTAGGTGCCGTTATTGCCATTATTATGAAAGGTAGAAAAAAGAAAGCTCCTGCTAAGAAAAAAAAGAAGCAATAAAATTTGGCAGTGGTTTCTTGAGACCATGTTAAGAAAAATAAAGACTTAGCACTTTGATCCCGTCAAATACTTAGAATTTGACGGGATTTTTTTTAGATAAGGTAAAATAAGAGTATGAAACAAATATTTACCATCATTATGTCTCTTCAACTTCTTCTTCTACCTATAGCTCCGGCCTATGCTAAGGAAGGGGAAGCTTCTACGGCCAACCAGTTACTGGCCTTAGGAACAACCATCATTGGCTCCAATATTCTCACCACATGTAAGTTAGGTAGTTCGACTCCCTCATTACTAACATTTTTTGGTGGATCGCTGGTCTTTATTGCTTCTGAAATTTTAGGAGCAAAGGCACAGAAAGCTTTTATCGAAGTTAAAAAAGATGAAGTCCAGCAGCTTAAGGCCACTATGAAAGAGGGTGGGGATCTTCAAAGGAAGATCTTAGAGTCAAAGCTTAGCGACGAAGAAGCTAAGCTTGAGTTTGTTCAAAAAAGAAAGAAATGGACAACGGCCGTTACGGCAATCTTTTATGCGGCTACAGCTTTAGCTGTGATGGAAGGTTTGTGTGTTTATAATCCGTTCACAGCTCCTGAATGTCCCCATTGGGCGATGGCAGCCTGTGATGCTCCAAGCTCATTAGCAAGCGGAGAATTGACCACATGGCTAATTGTGGGGGCTTACGGTTTGGGAACCAGCTCAGCAGGAGGCGGGAGTATTTCATCCTATGGATCTCTTCTTTATACGGCCATCAGTCTCATTGTTAAGAGTACCGGAAGTATAGTGGCTACGGCCTATAATAATCCGATTGGAAGAGCGATTACCTTCGGAGCCGCAGGAATTTTAGCTCAAGTGACTGTTCAAGACCTTAGTAAAATTGAAGGAGACCTGGAAGATAATATTAAAGAGATTAAGGCGATCATTGCTGACTTTAAAGAAACAACGACTGATCCTAATGGGCTAGATGATGATAAGTTGGCCATTGAATTAGCTAGTAATGTGAATGGCCAGCAAGCAGGGGCCAATGTGAAACGAATGAATCGTGGCGCTGATCTTAATAAGAGCTGTTGGGGTAAAGATGAAAAAGGTAATCAGACCTATTCAGAAGGGGCCTGTAAGAGCCCTGTGAAAGTTGCCAGACCTCGTTTTAATCCAAATTTTCAACTTCCTGTTTTAGAAAGTGTAGCTAATACATCTGCAGAGATGGCCGATGCTGTTGCCAGAGGGGATATGGCCGCAGCTGATGTTCATGCGGGAACTCTTGCTTCCAATGCCATGAGAGTTAAGCAAATCAGAGATAACCTCATGAACCAATTCAATGAGCAGAGTAAAAAGCAAGGAAAGAAAGGAATCGACTTTGATAAGGCCATTCAAGATCGTATCGCTTCTATGAATAATAATTTAAATAAGGGACTTGCCTCAAGAGGGATGACCCTAGCAAGTTTAGCACCATCGAATTCGATCTCTAAGGACAAGAAGGAACCAGAAGAGGTTAAACAAGAAATCAAAACAGCTGCTAGTGAAGAAACCATTGCCACGGATCCTCAAGATGATTTTAACTTTTCTATCGATGAAGGCGTTGATGAAGATATGGCCATTGCTCAAGATGCAACTCCTGCTCCAACTCATACCTTAGAGGATTTTGAAACTCAAGAATCAGATATTCTGGCAAAACCTGAAGTATCTATTTTTGATCAACTCTCAAACAGATATTTTCTAAACTACAAACGTATCTTTAAAGTTCAAGAACCATCACAAGCAGCAAATTAGTAAGTGCCATAATTTATGGACAGTATAGGCCCTCGAAAGAGGGCTTTTTTTTTACTTAACTGGTTGAAATCAAAGTAATTTATCCTTCTGTAAGCTCCCTCAACAAATAAGCGCGATATCATTTAAATCAAGATCTTAAGCCTTTTAGCCGATTAGATCGATAAGTCTTCAAGTGAGAAACTTATGAAATATTCGATTCTGACAATGTTAACTCTAGCACTTTCTCTTCCAGCTTTATCCGAGGAGAACTCTAATAATAATCCTCTCGGAAGTCCCTCTGCACAGAGGGCCAGTAAAGAACAGCTTTTAAACTCGGAGAAAGAACAGCAACAGACTCAGCAACAACAGCCTCAACAAGCTCAGATTGATGAGCCCGTTGTAGCAGGAGGAAGTGCTGAACCTGCTAATTCTGAACAAAATCAACAAGCCTTAGCGACCTCAAATACAGACCTTGAATCTGATTCAACTGAAAATTCAGCTGAAAAAAAGTCTAATGCACGGTCAATTCCAACCAATGTTAGTGATAAGGCTCCAACACTTGTTCGTAATTGTGCAACTAAGTTCAAAACTGTCCAAGAGGCAGGAAAACCACTAACAGAAGCTCAAGATCAAGATCATGAAATTTGTTTAAATGCTGATGAGTTAGCACAGGCCCTTAATGGTAAGAATTATGCAGCGACCGCTTCTTATCAAACCAGCGATGGACTTATTAAATGTGTGCAAATGGCAGGCTACACTCTTGACTACCAATCCTGTAGAAACACGGCAAGAGTTTATAACACTATTGTTGCTTCTACTATGGCCCTAGAACTACAGGCAGAAATAAGAGTACAGAATGCTCAAAAGGATATTGCAAATGAAGCTCAGAAAAAAGCTCTTGCTGGAGATGTGCAAGGTGCAGGACTTCAAGCTTCTAGGGAAAACAGCGAAACGATGAAGCAAATTCATCGAGAACGAGCAGCCGCTTATGCTGCTGCTGTAACAGCTCTGGGAACAAGTCTTGCTAGATGGGTAGGAGATGCTGAAGATGCTTGTGAGAAAGCACAAGAGAGACAAGCTGTGAATGATTGTCCTAAAAAGATGAAAATTCTTGAAGAATCAGCGATGGACGATGAGCTTTATCCAAATAGGGCACAGAAAGATATTTTTGCTACAGCTTTAGCGAAATACTCAGCAGAAGCTCTAAAGGCAGGAATGGAAGCAAACAAATATAAGAAAAGCGAAGAAGCTGTCGCTAAAATTCAAAATCAATACGAGGAAGACCTTCAAGACATTCAGTTTGATGAATGTGTTATCAATCCAACGGCTAAAAAATGTCTAGGCCCAGGAGAGAAAATCGCTGGGGAGTCTTTTAAGATGGGTAATGGAAGCTTTACTATTGGTGGAGCTGATTCAAATTCTTTTGACTTTGGAGCGGGAGACTCCGATGACTTTAATGAGTTTGGAGAAGAAGCGAACGTTGACTCCACACGAGTTGCAGAAATAAACTCACCATTTGCTGATGCTGCTAAAGAGGCCAATGATATCCTTGACCAAGCATCTGCTGCTTCTTCTGGCTCTGGAGAAGGTGCTGCACCAGGTGGTGGCGGTGGTGGCGGAGGCGGCATGGGCGGCGGTGGAACTGCTTCCCTTGGTAATGATACCCAGACGCCTGATGAATCTCCTGAGGAAGCTGAAATTAAGGCCAAAAAAGCAAGCGCAGGTT
>DATGND010000003.1:0-4640 GCA_035306925.1 Bacteriovoracaceae bacterium
TATATCACATATTTTGGTACGGGTTTTGCCTAGTGTAAAGCATCCAAAGGTAGCCGATCTTTGGAGAGCTGTACGTTGGATGTATTCGGCAGTCCTTCCTAGCAGTCCCACCAAATTTGTCCTGCCAAAAAAATTTCTACACCCTAGGCATCGCGGGATGCCTAGAGGGTCTTTTGGGGAGGAAAAATATGACGGGCCTTTAGTAAAGGATGAACTGTGGTCTAATTGAGTGAAGGAGAATGGAATGAAAGAGTTTTTCTGTGCCTGCTGTAGACATCCAAGAAAATTAAAATATCAAAGAAATTTGAAAGCTTCTCATTTTGTTCAAATCTTGATTCTCTCTGCTTTTACTTCAATGGTTCTTTATCCCTGGTTTGGGCTTACTTCTTTTATAAGCATCATCTTTGTTTGGGCGATTTTCGAAGGAACCTATAAATCCCTTTATCGAAAAGACCTGGTTTGCCCTTACTGTGGCTTTGATCCGAAATGGTATAAGAAGGATGTAAAGCTTGCTCGTCAGAAGGTTGAAGAGTTTCTTAAACAAAATCCCGATAGTCCTATTGTAAAAAGAGCACAGCTCCTTCAAGAGGCTAAAGAGGAACATCACTTACAATAAATTAGCTTTGTGTGCTGAATCCCCCTTAAATTCATAGCTTAGCTCACTTAAACTTTGTTCTTCGTTTGCATGAGGCTTTGAGGATAGAAAAGGATAGTAAAAAGTCTTTTCCACTCAATTCTAACTGAGGTATGAAGAGAGTATAGGTAACCATTACTTTTTTTATTCGTACCCTATGCGACTAAGGAGTCATTATGAGCGTAAACAAAGTTATTTTATTAGGTAGACTAGGGCAAGATCCGGAGTTGAAGTACACTCCAGGTGGTGCAGCTGTTTGTAACTTCTCCCTAGCAACTTCTGAAAGCTGGACAGATAAGAATGGCCAGAAACAAGAAAGAACAGAATGGCACAGAGTTGTCGTTTGGGGCAAGCTAGCCGAACTTTGCAATCAGTATCTTAGTAAAGGCCGTCAGGCATTCGTTGAAGGACGTCTTCAAACTCGTGCTTGGGATGATAAAGACGGAAACAAGCGCTATACAACAGAAATCATGGCAAGCACTGTTCAGTTTATTGGTGGTGCAACTACCGGTGCTGGTACAACAAGTGTAGATAATTCTTATGCTCAACCATCAGCTCAAGATTATCAGATTTCTCAAGATGCTAATTTCGCAGCGGATGATATTCCGTTCTAGTTTTTGATTACAAATTTGATTTCTCAAGGCCGCAGTTTCTGCGGCCTTTTTTTTACATAAATTATTGGCACTTAATCTTAATGGTAATCTTCTAACTGTTTAAAAATGTGTTGAAATCCTAAAGAAACCTGATTTTTAACATAGAATGTAATGAGCGGGGTTAATAATGTTGCAGAGTTCATTTTATTTTGTAGGAGATTATCATTCAGCTTCAATTGAAGTCTTTAATTATCTTAAGGATCATTCTGCGACTATCTGGAAGATTAAGAATTCCACCGAAGTTGACGTAAGAGATCCTCAAGAAAAATGTGTTATTTTCTTTTCCAATGCGAGGGAAGCTTTAGAGTTTCTATCCCGGGCCAAACTTCCAAAGAAAAGTTTTTGCGCTCTCATCACAGTAAGAGAAGGGGTTTTTAAAGATGAGGCCATGAGAACTTTTGAAGCTCTTAACCTTAAGTTTTATACACCACGAATGACTCATAAACTGATTGAAGATGTTGAGCAATTTCTTTTGGGTAATGTGATTGTGCCTGAGGAGTTGGAGTTTAGTGTCCAGCAGGTCTTAGCAAAAGACTAAAATTCTTGGCAAGCATCTGGAAGGTGCTGGCTACAATAATTGCCACGATTGTTTTTTATCCCACTTCTTTATATTTTTTATGAACAAGAAAAATATAAAGCAATAACAGTGGTACAATAGAGGCATGAGCAATCAAAGTTTCTTTTCTGTAAGACATGGACTGATTCTGACTGACCAGATCCTTACATATGATCTTTACATCAATTCTTCATCAATCAAAGATAAAGAAAAATTTGTAAAAATCTTTAAGCAAGGAGAGGCTCTTTCTAAAGAGGATTTGGAAGAGTTCCATCGAAAGTATCATCAGCTCTATGTTTCTGAAGCTCATCGAAAAAAGTTTTTTAAATCACTGGTTAAAGCAAGCACGGTAGATGATTTGGACAAGGTGAGTGTCCTTAAAGACTCAGCTCTTAATTACCTGCAAAATATTTTTGAAACGAAAAAAGAATTCTCAACAGAACTTCTCTCTCAAAATATCGAAGGCTGTCGGGATGTGGTAGAGTCAATGATTGATATCTTGGAAGAAAAAGATATTGATGGACTTCGAAATCTTATCACCAATTTAAGTTTTCACGACTTTTATACATATGACCATTCCATCAACGTGAGTATGTACTGTATCAGTATCTACAAAGCGATTAATCCCAATGCCAGTCGTAACGAACTGATGCATGCAGGCCTTGGGGGACTTCTTCATGATCTTGGAAAAATAAAAATTCCAACCCACATTCTTAATAATCCTGGTGGACTCAGTGATGAAGAGTATCAGGAAATTAAAAAACATCCAGACTTTGGATTAGAACTTCTCTTAGGCGGACACTGTGATATTGCCAGTGATATTGATCTCAGAGTAATTGGACGGATCATCCACGAACATCACGAAAACTTCGATGGAACAGGTTATCCAAATAAACTAAAAGGGAAGGAAGAGATTCATAGCCTCGCTCGTATCTGTACGATCGCTGACTTCTTCGATGCCATCACCACCAAACGATCCTATAATGAGGTTTTACCTCTCACCGAAGCCATGAATACCATGAGAAAGTTTAGAGGGACTAAGTTAGATCCGGACTTTTTCGATATCTTTGACCAGCATGTTGGTTATGTAAGACATGAAATTCATCGCGACTTAAAACTGCTGGATTCTTTTGATCCCACTTTGCCTTACGCTAAATTGCCTGTAGAAGAAGTTTCCAAAGCTAAGGGCAAGGATTTTGGGAAGATTAAAGTGGTTGAACCCGACAAGAAAACTCAAAAATAGCGACAACATTAAGCTAAGAAAGGGCCATAGATGAAGTCAAAGACGTTGATGGCTTAAGTTGTTCCAGTAATAAGTGCACTATGACTCCCTTCATCTTGGAAGTAGGTGATAAAACTTTCAGGGCCGATTCTTTTGAGATGGCCGTTAGAGATGGAAAGTTTGATCCTCATCGTGGAACAGCGACCAATGCTTCTTTAGTAGATCCGAAAAAAGGTGAGATGTTTTTTGGTGACTCTCAATTACAGATAGGAGAGAGCGAGACGGATTTAAAGTTAGATTTAACGGCGGAAAAGTTTCAGTACGATTTTGCTCATTCAAAAAATCAAAAATCGATTTCCATTCCTCATGGAGTTCAGTTTTCCACTTCTATTAATAAAGAACGCCCACAAGACATTTATCATATTTCTGCGAGCATCGAGAGAGTGCTGAGAAGTTGATAGAACTGATGGATAAGTTGGCCTCTAAGTATGATGGTGAAACTATTCGAAGCATTCGGAATTGGGAAAATAATAACTTTCTTTCTAAAAATGATGAGAAGCTACTCAAACTTTCCTTAGGAGAGGTTAATAACTGCACCCTTTCATTGGTGTTTAAGTCTCACAATATCTCCTTGCTCACGCCTCAAATCAATGTGTTATTCTGCATAAATTTGATATTCGTTGTGGCATCCCCAGAAAACAAGTTTTCTGGGGATGATTATTTGAGGTGCGGTCTTCTAGGAATATGGAACTTTTCGAAAACGAAACAAAAAGAGCAACACCAATGAAAGGGTGCAGTTTAGAGAGGTTACTGAAAAAAACTACTCTGCCCACTTGCCATCAGTAGATAACTGGAAACGAAAAGCTTCACAGGTCTTTAATTCAGAAAAGTTGAATGAATATCGTGAAGAGTACAAGAGAGTGAGTGCGAGAGGATATTAAAGAACTACTCTAAGTGTTGGCACTTACTAGAAGCTTTAAAGGCAATCGGTGGTTAAGGTTTCTTAATCATTCACCGGGGAAAACACCTGTATAATGATTTATTGCTCTAAATTTTAAAGACGTTAGGTTGTTTCTCTAAAGAGGAAGAGAGGGAGAGGTCTTTCTTTCTTGATCCTAAAACCAAGCTTTTAGATAATCAATTTATGGTTTCAGAGGGGGACTAATGAGGAAGCTCTTTAGTAGTTCAAGTGGTATAGGGTTGATGGAAGTTATTATAGCAGCAGGGCTTATTGGTGGGCTAAGTTTAGTTGTTACCCAGTTAATGTCTAATTCTCAGAAAAGTGTCAATCATCTTGAAACCTCCTCTGATATATTGACAACGGTCCAAGGTATTCAGTCTGTTCTTTCTAAGCCAGAGAATTGCTCTGCTTCCTTTCAAGGAAAAAATGCGAGCAATCATCCCAATGCAGCGATCCTCTTGAAGAAAACAAGTCCTGGTGGCGTCGTTGATGACTATAAGACTATTCAATCAGACCCTAACTTAGTTTATGGTCAAAGAAAATTAAAGATTAAATCTTATTCCCTTTCCGATGCTGCTCAAGATGTTGGTGTTAACAATCTTGGAACAACTCAC
>DATGND010000004.1:0-3140 GCA_035306925.1 Bacteriovoracaceae bacterium
TAAACAAAGGATTCTTTTGGCGTAAGTAGTCAGCAAGAAAACCCAGAACGGCAATGAGAAGCACTCCGTAGCCCCAGAATTCTGGAACCTGCTCGGAAGAGAAGAAAAGAATGAGTCCGATAACACCGGTACTCATATGCCAAAGTTTGCGAGCTATATGTAAATCTGATCTTTTATGTACAATTTTATCTGCTGGAGTATGTGAACTAGACAAAAAACTTCTCCTAGAATCAATAAACAAAAATTCCTTAAAATTAAGAAATATCTCCAAACTTTAAAAGATAAGTCACTTCTCGTCCACAAAGAAGCTAAAAAAGTGTTTATCTCTCGGGAATCACTAAAGAAATAAACTTTCCAAACCTCTCTTAAGCTTCATATAATTTACTCACAGGAAGAATAACATGATCAACTTTTACGATAATAATAAGTCCATTGAACCAACCAAAAAAATTTGGGCGGTTGGCGGAGGAAAAGGTGGCGTAGGCAAGAGCCTTGTTTCTGCTAACGTCTCCATTTGTCTTGCCCTTATGGGCCATAAAGTGGTCGCTGTTGATTTAGATTTAGGGGGGGCCAACCTTCATACCTGTCTAGGTCTTCCTATTCCATCTGCCACTTTATCAGATTATATTGCGGGTAAGGTTTCTCGTTTTGAGGATCTTTTGGTTTCCACTCCTATCGCTAATTTAAAAATTATTAGTGGAGCTCAGGACGAGCTCAGCATGGCCAACCTGAAAAACTTGCATAAGAACGAGCTCATTCAAAAACTTAATGAACTAGAAGCCGATTATATCCTTTTTGATCTTGGCGCCGGTACAGCCTTCAACACCATCGATTTCTTTATCAATGCCGATAAAGGAATCTTAGTTGTTCTTCCTGAACCGACTTCTATTGAAAATACTTACCGATTTATCAAGTCTGTCTTTTATCGACGTCTTAAAACTATCGAAGGCATTGAAGTGGTTGAGCCTCTCATTGAAGAAGCTTTAAACTCCAAAATTGCAACAGGACAAATGACTCCTGCTGACTTAGTGAAGAAAATTGCCAGCGAACATCCTGAGTTAGGTGCTCGCATTAGAACAGTCTTAAGCGGTCTACGGCCTAATCTCATTATGAACCAGGTTCGTTCTCAAGCTGATATTGATATTGGTTACTCTATTCAAAGTATTTGCAGAAAATATTTTGGCATCGAGATGCCATTTCCTGGCTATCTTGATTATGACCAGTCTGTATGGCAAAGCGTTCGTAAGCGTAAACCTCTTCTGATTGAGTTTCCTCATTCAAAACTGGTTAATAACTTCGATCGTATTGTGAATAGACTTATTGAATCTTAGGAAAACTA
This sequence comes from Bacteriovoracaceae bacterium, assembly GCA_035306925.1. Lineage (GTDB taxonomy): Bacteria > Bdellovibrionota > Bacteriovoracia > Bacteriovoracales > Bacteriovoracaceae > Peredibacter. The sequence goes on from DATGND010000004.1 coordinate 1,340, forward strand.
AATGGATTTAGAAAGAAACAATTATTACGAAATACTGGAAGTTCAAACTGATGCAACTCCTGCTCAGATTGAACAGGCCTACATACGAGCAAAGAATGCTTATTCAGGCGATAGTGTTGCTCTTTATTCCCTCATGTCCAACGAGGATTGCAATAGATTCCTTCAGCAAATTGAAGAAGCTTACTCGGTTCTAGGTTTTCCTGAGAAAAGAAGAGAATACGATCGTATTCGCGGCTTCAATCAACCGACTCAACCAGTGCAAAGCGCAGATAAAGGAACTCTTCAATATGAAGACTTTGGTTCCAATCTAGGAGAAGCCAAGGTTTCTAAAATCTCAGCGATGAAAAAGTTTGGCCTTGAGTTTGAAGTGAATCAGGAAATGGAAGATAGAATCAGAGACTGTTCCATCTTCACCGGTCCTTTTTTAAAAGAAATTCGAGAGTATAAAAATGTAACTATTGAGCGTATGGCCGAAATGACCCGCGTTTCTAAAAATCATCTTCGTGCCATTGAAAACGAAGACCCTTCTCAACTTCCTGCTGATGTTTATGTGCGCGGTTATGTTTACCAATATGCCAAAGTGTTAAAGCTTAACCCTGAAGCGGTCGCTGCCAGCTTCCTTTTTTACTTTAAGAAGTTAAAATCCGGAAAGTAATGTCTGAGCAAGAAGAAGGGCAGGATTTTGAAGTACAAGTTTCTCATTCAGATCGAGATCAATTTAAAAGGCTCGACCTTTTCCTTGTCTCCAAACTTCCTCAATTCTCACGCTCTACAATCAAAAGACTTTTTGAAGATGAGCAAATTTCCAGCACCGTTAAACTAAGTCTTAATAAAATGCCTCCGCCAGGAACAATCATTGAGGTTGAAGTTCCCCCACCTCTTCCAACGGATTTAGTGGCAGAAGATATTCCCCTGGATATTCTTTTCGAAGATCAGCATTTAATCATCGTCAATAAACCTGCAGGACTGGTGGTTCATCCGGCCCCTGGGCACTATACCGGAACATTGGTTAATGCCATTCTCTATCATTGCCCTGATCTAAAAGGGATTGGTTCAGAAAAAAGACCAGGGATTGTTCATCGCCTCGATCGTGGAACTTCAGGAGTCATGGTGGTTGCTAAAGATCAGGCCACTCATGAAGGACTCGTCACTCTTTTTTCTACTCACGATATCGAAAGAAGATATGAAGCTTTAATTGTTGGTAAACCTAAAAATTCCTCAGGTACTATAACGACAACTATAGGCAGACATCCTACTAACCGATTAAAGATGGCCGCCGACGTTAAGAACGGAAAAAAGGCCATTACTCATTATAAAGTTCTTAAAACAAGTGAGTATGCTTCACATATGGAACTACAACTTGAAACTGGAAGAACTCACCAGATCCGTGTCCATATGTCACAAATCCTTCACTCTCCTATTTATTGTGATCCTGTCTATGGGGCCAGCAGCTCCCATATTAATAAGCTCACTACTAGGATTAAAGAGTTACTATCTGATTATCCTTATCAGTTACTTCACGCTAAGGAATTGGGCTTCATTCACCCTATCACCAAAGAAAAGTTGCACTTTAAATCAGCACCGCCTGCGATCTTCAAAGATGCGTTGGATGCTTTCTTCTCCGAGGATTAAGAGTTAAAATACCTTCATGGATAATGCACTTTACTCCTACACTTTAAGTAAGGGTTACTTTAAAGTTTACAGCTCTAGGCCTGACTTTGCTTTTCATGAAGTAAAGCAGGTTCATGGTATTCAATGTGTTTATCCTCAACCTACTATCACTGAAGCTGATGCCCTTATT
>DATGND010000005.1:0-2097 GCA_035306925.1 Bacteriovoracaceae bacterium
CCGAACCGTCTTGAAGCTCATTTGATGGTGGAAGCACTTGGCTACTATAAAGAAAGAGATCTCAAAAAAATCGCAGAAATTTTGGTGGATAAACTAGAGTTGGAAAAAATCATCATCACTTTAGGGGCCGATGGGATGGCCATGTTTGATACCAAAACTGATGAAGAGTTAAAGATTATTCCGACTGCTGCCAATGAAGTCTTTGATGTTTCCGGAGCAGGAGACACTGCTATTGCAGCTATTACTTCAGCGCTTTTATCTGGTGCTAGTCTTGAAGAAGCTGCTTGGATTGGAAACTGCGCCTCCGGTGTCGTTGTCCGTAAGCGTGGAACGGCCCTTTGTACTCTGGATGAACTCAGAGACTACTATTCAAACCTTAATAAAATGCTTGGCCAATAATTAGGCCAAGCATTCCACTTTTCAATTCTTCCCCCCGCTGTTAACCTTTTTGGCATCCAGTCCATACTATTGCTAAAGGGAAACTATATATGCAGATTCTTGAGTCCGTGGTCAGTGACTTTAAAACTGAATTAGAAACCGTGACAAAAATGGCCGACCTTCTGAATTTAAAGGCCAGGTTCCTTGGAAAACAAGGGCCCATTACTGAAGTCATGAAAAACCTAAAAAACGCTACCGTTGAAGAAAAAAAGACCATCGGGGCCCGTGCTAATGAGGTTAAAACGGCCATTGAAGAACTTTTTAGCGAGAAGGTAAAAGAAATTGAGCTAAAAGAGATTAATGACAAGCTGGCAAAAGAAAAAATTGATTATTCTCTAACGGATTCAGTTCTTGATCTTGGTCTTCAGGCCGCAGGCTTTCACCCGGTGACAACCATCCAGCAGGAAATTGAGGATATTTTCATTTCAATGGGGTTTGAAGTTTTAGATGGTCCGCACATTGAGGATGAATTCCATAACTTTGAAGCCCTGAATATTCCAGAAACTCATCCGGCCCGCGATATGCAGGATACTTTCTGGTTTGCTGATAAAAAACACCTTCTTCGTACGCATACCTCGACAATTCAAATCCGTGGGATGAAAGAGAGAAAACCACCTTTCCGCTTCGTTGGCCCTGGTAAAGTTTTTCGCTGTGAAAGAACTGATGCGAGCCATGAGATGGTATTCCATCAACTGGAAGGAATGATGGTGGGAGAGAATATCTCTGTTGGAAATCTTATTTACTTCATGAAAACCCTTCTTACTCAAATCTTTAAGAAGGAAGTTGAAGTTCGTCTACGTCCTGGATTCTTCCCATTCGTTGAACCTGGGTTTGAGCTTGATATTAAATGTCTTATTTGTTCCGGCAAAGGCTGTTCTGTTTGTAAGCAAGTAGGTTGGGTTGAGCTTCTGCCTTGTGGAATGGTTCATCCAAATGTTTTACGTGCCGGCGGTATTGATCCAGAAAAACATAATGGGTTTGCTTTTGGTCTAGGCCTTGATCGTCTGGTGATGATGAGATATGGAATCGACGATATTCGTCATCTGCACTCAGGAGATCTTCGTTTTAACTCTCAATTTAAATCATACTAAGGTTACAGATATATGCTTATTTCACTGAATTGGATTAATGATTTTGTAAAACTTCCACAACTTTCATCTAAGGAAATCTCATCTCGCTTTACTCTTGCTACAGCAGAAGTTGAAGATGTGATCGTAAAGGGAGAGTTCTTAAAGAAAGTTCGAGTTGCTGAAGTAAAATCCATGAGACCACACCCGGACTCAGATAAGTTGAATCTTGTCACCATTGACTATGGTGATCCTGAGCCTAAAGAAGTTGTGTGTGGAGCTCAAAACGTAGCAGTAGGTCTTAAAGTACCATATGCTTGTACCGGAACCACTCTACCTAACGGAATGACTTTAGAACCTAAAAAAATCCGTGGCGTTCTTTCAGAAGGAATGCTTTGTTCTGAAGTGGAGTTAGGACTATCAGAGGAATCAGCTGGACTGATGATTCTTGATGGAGCTGCTCTTCCTGGTACTACTATGGCCGAATATCTTAAGGCCGATACGGACACTCTTCTTGATGTGGATAATAAGTCTCTTACTCATAGACCTGATCTCTGGGGACACTTCGGGCTTGCTCGTGAGTTTGCAGCGG
>DATGND010000006.1:0-6000 GCA_035306925.1 Bacteriovoracaceae bacterium
GTGCTAAGTAGAGGCTTAGACGATTAATTAGTTTTTTCTTTAAGAATTCTCCCGCCAGTGTTGCACCACCTTCTAAGTAAAGATTAATGAGCTTTCTCTTAAAAAGGTCCTGGAGGGCCTCTTCAAGATGATGAATAAGAACCACATTCTCAGAAGGAAGGGGAGTCTTTAAGGGAGTCATCGTATAGACGATGGTTTTTTCTTTCAGCTCATCGGTAAAAAGGTGAGCATCAAAGTTTAAGTTTCCTGATTGGGTAAAGACCACTCGATAAGGTTGAGGACCTTTATAATCAGGCAGGCGCACATTAAGTCTGGGATTATCCACTCGGAGAGTATTGGCCCCAATGAGTATGGCCTGATGAAGGGAGCGTTGCTGGTGAGCATGGGCCCGTGATTCTTCACTGGTAATCCACTGGGATTCTCCAGATGGGAGAGCAATCTTCCCATCAAGACTTTGAGCAAGCTTTAAATTGATAAAAGGGGTTTTGGTTCTTTGAGCATGAAAGAAAACTTCATTGACCTGTTCTCCTTCATTTTCAAGGACGCCATGAACCACTTCGATTCCAGCATCGCGAAGAAGCTTAACTCCTTCTCCATTCACATAAGGATTAGGGTCAAGGGAGGAGATAAAAACTCGTTTGAACTTTTCTTTAATAAGTCTTTGAGCGCATGGAGGAGTTTGCTTGTTGGTAAGACAACAAGGCTCAAGGGTGACATAAATATCGGCCCCTTCCACTGATTCAGTAGCAGAAAGAATCGCTTCTACTTCTGCATGATGAGAACCGTATTTTTTGTGATAACCCTCACCAATAATTTTTCCATTCTTGACGATAACGGCACCAACTAAAGGGTTAGGAAAGTTCTCTCCCCGGGCCTTGGTGGCAAGCTCCAGTGCCTTTTTCATATAAGCTTCGTGAGTCATCATAATTCAATCTCCGTATAGGCATAGTCCGCAGGAGATTTTTTAAACTCTTCTACATAAAGTTCCAGTGAGTAACTTGGGGCCACTCCCAACCACTCCTTGATACTGCTATGAGGATGGTTGTAGTTAAGCCATTTAAAGATACAGGACTGACGAAGAGATTTAGCGGTAATCTCAATTTTAAGTTCACGCCTGAGTTCTTCGAAGAAAAGTTCGATGCCTCGAGGAGAAAGTCCCCCGGAAAGAATCTTATATGGATTAGCATTAAAGAAGAGCTGATCAATACCTAGATTTTCTTCCAGAATAAAAGTTTCATAGAGATCTTTATAGAAGGCCCAGTCTTCATTAAAAGAGCCTGGAAGATTAATCGAATAAGGATCACGTTTAGGATGCTCCACCAGAACCCGGTATCCTTTTTTGGATTTCAAAATGCTTTTAAAATCCAGAATGGATAGGTCACTGACCTTTAAACCTGCTCCGTAAATGAGATGAAAAATAATCATGTTTCGGGCATGAACAAATTGAGCAAGGCCAGAAGAGGTTTCAACTCTTGATTTTAATTTCTCAAAAGTTTTTAACACATCTCCAAAAGGAAGAGGGCGTGGAATATCCAGAATCTTAGGTGAGACGGCCATCTTTTTGATAGGGTTTTCCTGGAAAATATTGGCGGCCAGTAAAAAGTCAAAGAAAAGTCTTAAGGCCTGAACACGTCGGCGTACCGAGTTTGAAGAATCATATTTCTTATTGAGAAACTGAGCATATTCCTGAACTTGTTCTGTGGTGAACTGGTTTATTTTAAGCCCCTGCTGTTTCTCTAAAAGAAAAGAGTTAAAACAAGATAGATCGGCCTTATAGTTTTTTATGGTATTAAAACTTTTCCCCTGAGCTTTTAAGAGATCAAGAAATTCAGTTTGTTTTTCAAGTAGGTTCCATTTCATAGTGCGTATATTACGTTTTTTGCTTTTATATGTACAGTAAAAGAGATAGTTTAGGAGGATTCGGAGGATTCATGATAACTGTTTCAAACCTATCGAAGTCTTATGGAGGCCAGGTTCTCTATACAAATGGTTCTTTTTTTATTGGCCCTGGAGAGAAGGTGGGTCTTGTGGGACCCAATGGTGCTGGTAAGACATCTTTATTTCGTCTCATTATGAACGAGGAAAGTGCTGACGCAGGAAACGTTAACGTACCAGGAAATATCAGGCTCTGTTACTTCTCACAAAATGTGGGTGAACTGAAAGGGAAGTCTGCCATTGAGCAAGTGATTCATGGAAATCCACGCCTTGGTTATTTAAAAAATGAGATTTCAAAAATTGAGAAGGCCCTGGAAGAAGGGGAATACTCGGACGAGATGTTAGAAAAACTTGGTGATTATCAAACGGAGTTTGAAAAACTGGGTGGATATGAAATTGAACATGAAGCCGCTGAAGTTCTGACGGGTCTTGGAATCATGCCGGAAGATCATGAAAAACCCGTTGAGAGTTTTTCCGGTGGTTGGAAGATGCGTATTGCCCTTGCTCAAGTTCTTGCACAAAAACCAGATTTTATCCTGATGGATGAGCCTACTAACTACCTTGATCTTGAATCTATTTTATGGCTTGAGAACTGGCTTAAAAATTTTAAGGGTGCAGTTTTTATGACTTCTCACGACCGCGATTTTATGAACGGGATTGTGAAAAAAATTGTGGAAGTTAATCACAAAACCATCACTGTTTATTCGGGAAATTATGATTTCTATGAGAAAGAGCGTGAGATTCGTCGTGAGCAATTAATTGCTTCTGCTCAAAGACAAGAGGCCATGCTTAAAAAAGAAGAAGAGTTCATTGCTAAGTTTGCTGCCCGGGCAAGCCATGCAGCTCAAGTACAATCGCGAGTGAAAAAACTAGATAAAATTGAGCGCATTGAAGTGGTCGCCGATGTGCAGACCATTGATTTTGAATTTCCTAATCCTCCACGCTCTGGAAACGATGTGGTTAGACTCACTAATCTTGGGAAAACCTGGATTAGTGAAGATGGTAAGGAGAAAAATGTTTTCTCCAATGTGACTGGAACCATTAAGCGTTTGGATAAGGTAGCCGTGGTCGGGGTGAATGGTGCTGGTAAATCTACTCTCTTAAAAATTATTGCGGGCCTGACAGAACCGACAGAAGGAAGCTGTGAGATTGGGGCCAATGTAAACTTTGGTTATTTTTCTCAATACTCCATGGATGTTCTTGATCCTAATAAAACGGTGTTTGAAGAAGTGCGTGGTCGCGTTGGGCACACGAAGACCGATGGTTATTTAAGAAATTTATTAGCTGCCTTTCTATTTAGAGGGGATGATGTGGATAAAAAAGTCAGTGTTTTATCCGGGGGAGAAAAGGCCCGCTTGATTCTTGCCACTCTTCTTTGCAATCCGCTGAATCTTTTGATTCTGGATGAGCCTACTAACCATCTGGATATCATGTCTCGTGAAGTTTTGACGGAAGCTCTTAAAAAATTTGATGGAACTGTTATGGTTGTTTCCCACGACCGTCACTTCTTAAAGCAAGTGACTACAACGGTTGCTGAAGTTGATCGCGGTGGGGTGACCTTCTATCCAGGGACTTATACGGAATATCTGGAGCGAAAAGCTTAGTTTTCTAAATAAAAAGTAGGATAAATCTAAAGAAATTACAGGGATTATCCTACTTAACATTGATAATTGAGGTCTTTTCCAGTACAAAGCATCATCTTTTTAATTTTGCCCGAGTCTCAAATGAGAGGGGGACTCGTGGATAGACGACCTGAAAGGTGATACTATGTCACAACCTCGCATTCATGAAAGTTTGACTCGGCTCTTTGAGAGCAAAGATCGAACTCTTATAAATTCTTTGCTAGCTCATCCTGATTTTGAATCCTTTGCTTTTCGAATTGGTGCCACCAAATCAAAGGCCCTGATATCTCGTGCGTTTATTCATTCTTCTTTTTCTCACGAGTTCAATATTAAGGATCAGGAAGTCCTGGAGTTCTTAGGTGATGCGGTTTTACAGTTAGTAATTACCGAAAAACTAGTCACTCTTTATCCGAATCTGCCAGAAGGTAAACTCTCGAAGATGAGAAGCTTTCTGGTTAATGAAGAATCACTATCCAAGCTTGCTAAGTTTTTGGAGATCGAAAATTATATTCTTCTGGGGAAGGGAGAGTTTGCTAAGAAAACATTCTCACAAGCTGCAGTTTTAGCGGATACCTTTGAAGCTCTACTGGCCGTGCTTTATAGAAACGAAGGATTTGATTTTTGTCGTGAGTTTATTTTAAAGCTTTTCCTTGCTACCAATGCGGATGCTTTTGAAATAGAAAATCTTGAATCCTTTGATGCTAAATCAAAACTTCAGGAATTCAGCCTTAAAAACTACAAGAAGCTTCCGGTCTATAAATCAACACAGAAGGGTGAAGAGTTTTTAGTAGAACTTTTTATCAACGATGAATTTATCAACTCAGGGATTTTTCGTTCCAAGAAACTAGGAGAGAAGACCCTGGCGCAACTTTACTTTAAAAAACTTAATTCATTTTAGGAGATCAATATATGCTAATTGAAGATCAACACCCACATAACAAAGCGATCATGGTTGCGGTTCTTGGAAAACCAAACGTTGGTAAAAGTTCTTTTATCAATCATCTCCTTGGTTTTGACCTTTCTATTGTTTCTAGTAAACCGCAAACGACACGTAATCACTTTCACTGTGCTTTCACAATTGATCGCACGGAAGTGGTAATGGTGGATACTCCGGGAGTCCATTCTTCTAATCAGGAACTGAATAAAAGAATCAATGGCCAGGTGGTCATGGGAGCCGAGGGTGTTGACCTTAATCTTATTCTTTGCGACCTTACAACTGATATAGAGGCTGAGTTTAAAGATTTTCTCAAAAATCTTGATATGAGACTTGGAAAGTCCTGGATCATCTATACCAAAGCTGATCTGGTAGATCTTGAAAAGTTTGATGAAAAATTAATGACTGAAAAATTAAAAGAGTTATGCCCTTCTATTGAAAAGAGCTTTGTGATCAGCTCTAAGGATGGCCATAACGTGCATCTTCTTTTAGATGCTCTTGATAAGGCAGCAGTGAACGCTCCCCATCTATATCCAGGTGGAGAAGTTTCCAATAAGAATGAGCGCTTCTTTGCCACTGAATACATTCGCGAGCAGGCCTTCCGACTTTTAAAAGAAGAGCTTCCTTATGAGATTGCTGTTGTGATTGATGAGTACAAGGATATGAGAAGTAGAGGAGAAGAAAACCCGAAGGTTGAGGCCCACATTTCTGCTTCTATTCTGGTTAACCGTCCAAGTCAGCGTGCTATCGTTGTTGGCCGTGGAGGCTCAGTTATTAAAGAGATTGGAGTGAATGCCAGAAAGAAAATCGAGGCCATGATCGGTGGTAAAGTTCACTTGAACCTTCATGTGAAAGTGAGTCCTAAATGGTTCAATAACAATTGGGTGTTGGATGAAATCGGACTTCCTCGTACTCAGAATTCTACCCGTGTTTGGAGGAAGAAATGAATCAAAGATCAATGGTCGTTTCCATGATTGGACGTCCCAATGTTGGAAAATCCACAATATTTAACCGCTTGATGAGAAAGCAACATCTGGCCATGACTCATGACAAACCAGGGGTTACTCGTGATCGTCACTACGCCATTATGACTTTGGAAGAGCACCATGAAGGAGAGGATCTTAAAGAAGAGATGATCCTTGTTGATACTGGTGGTTTCTATCCAGAAAAAATTGAAACAGATCCACGTAAGAAAAATAACGTAGATCCTTTCTTTAATATCATGGCCGATCATGCCAAGCTTGCCATTGATGAGTCAGATCTTGTGTTATTTGTGGTTGATGTTCGTGAAGGACTTCTGCCTTTTGATAAAGGAATTTGTGACTACATCCGTTCAACCAAAAAGCCTTTCTGGCTTCTGATGAATAAGTTTGATACGGAAAAACAAGAAGGTGATCAGTACGAATTCTATGAACTGGGCCTTGAAGAAGATCAAATGTTTAGACTCTCGGCTGAACATAACCGCGGACTTTATGATCTTCGAACGAACCTTTTGGTGACTGCAAAGAA
>DATGND010000007.1:0-4306 GCA_035306925.1 Bacteriovoracaceae bacterium
CTGTCAGATTGAACGAAGTCAGCTTCAAAACAAAATGACAGCAATGAAAATTTTAAGGGCAAGACTTTTTGATCTTGAAATGGAAAAGAGAAGAAAAGAGCAGCAGGCATTAGAGGATTCTAAAATGGATATTGCCTGGGGATCACAGATTCGCTCTTATGTTCTTCACCCTTATAAAATGGTTAAAGATCACCGAACAGGTTTTTCATCATCTCAAGCAGAAACAGTTCTTGATGGAGACCTTGATGATTTCATCAAAGCGTACTTGCAGTGGATGAGTCTAGGTGGAAAGAAAATTGCTGATAACGATTTAGATGATCTATAAATAAAGGAACTCTATGAAACAAAATTACATCAAGCGCTGGACTGATCAATTCTCTGAACAAATGACTGTTCGTCTTGAAAAGCGCAAGAAACTAGAGGAACTTGGTTCAAATCCGTATAAGAATAATCTTAAACCTGATACGAAGTTTTCAGAACTCGTTGGGAAATATGCTCACCTGGCAAAAGAAGAAATCGGAGAGACTCCGTCTTATAAAGTAGCTGGCCGTGTTTTGATGGTTCGTGACTTTGGTAAAGCTGCCTTTCTTCAATGTGATGATGGCACTCAAAGATTCCAGCTTTACGTTAATAAGCAAGTAACTTCTGAGAAGGGGTTTGCTGAATACAAGCTTCTTGATTACGGTGATATTGTTTATGCAGAAGGTGATGTTTTCAAAACGATGAAGGGAGAACTTGCCCTTAATGTTCGAGAGTTCACTATTCTGACTAAGTCTATTCGTCCGCTTCCTGAGAAATTCCATGGTCTGACTGATCCAGAGTTAAGATACCGCATGAGATATGTGGATATGGTAATGAACCCAGAGACTCGTGAAAAATTAAAAATGAGATCTCAAATTATTCGCTACATTCGCGAGTATTTCTACGATAAGGATTTCCTGGAAGTAGAAACTCCAATGATGCATTCTGTGGCAGGGGGAGCAACAGCAAAGCCTTTCCTTACTCATCATAATGCTCTTAATATGGAGCTTTTCATGAGAATTGCTCCAGAGCTTCATTTAAAACGTCTTATCGTTGGTGGTTATAATAAAGTTTTTGAAATGAACCGTTGTTTTAGAAACGAAGGTTTATCTTTAAAACATAACCCGGAGTTTACTTCGATTGAATTTTACTGGGCCTATGCTACATACGAAGATTTAATCAAACTTACTGAAGAGCTGATTTCCGGCTTAGCAAAGAATGTGATCAAGTCTGATACGGTAGTTTTTGGTGATAATGAAATTAAACTCACCGGACCTTTTGCTCGTTATACCATGAGAGAAGCAGTAGCCAAGTATACTAACTCTACGATGGATCAAGTAAACGATGCTAATCATCTGCGCACTCTTCTTGAGAAAACAGATATCGATCGACTTAAAGTTAAAGATGCTTCATGGGCCAAACTTCTTGTTCTTTGTTTTGAAGAGCTAGTGGAGTCTCATCTTATTCAACCGACATTCATTACTGAATATCCAACTGAAGTTTCTCCTCTTTCTCGTAGAAATGATGAGAATCCTGAGTTCGTGGATCGTTTTGAGTTCTTCATGAATGGTTGGGAAATTGGTAATGCTTTCTCGGAGCTTAATAACCCTACTGACCAACTTGATCGTTTTGCTGATCAGGCCGTACAAAAAGATGCAGGGGATGAAGAGGCCACTGATGTGGATTACGACTTTGTTCGTGCTTTGGAATACGGAATGCCACCAACAGCAGGTCAGGGAATCGGAATTGACCGTCTGGTTATGATCTTAACGAACTCTCATACCATTCGTGATGTTATTCTCTTCCCGCTTCTTAAAAAAGAAACATTTTTCTCTGAAGAAGAATGAAGTCTTACCTATCACTTTTTAAAATTGTTCTCCATGGTCGCTCATCAGGTAATATCCTGATAGCGACCATTTTAAGTTTTACTTTTTCAATTACAGTTATTCTGTGTACTTTTGGTTTAATGGATGGATTTGACCATCTTTTAAAGAGTGGTCTTCGTCACTCCACCGGGGATATTGTTGTCACTTCCAAGAGAGGCTTTTATGAGCCTGATGAAGATTTTAAAAAGATCCTGGGGAGTTTGAATGATCATTTTACTCCCATTATTCAATCCGAAGCCTTTGCTATTTACAATAATAAGAGTAGTGGCATTATGCTTCGGGGGATTGAGCCTGAAAGTTTTCAGAAGGTCACTGGTCTTGCCGTCAAGTTAAATCCCGGTGAAGTGATTGTAGGTGAAGAATTGTTAAAGCAACTGGGATTAAAGCCAGGAGATAATTTAGCAGTCACTTTAGGAGAGGGAAAAGAGAACTCTCTTCCTGTGATCAAAATGTTTAAAGTGGCCGGTGCCATCAAACATGGGATTTATCAAAGGGATCTTCGCTTTTCTTATGTCTTAAAAGCAGATTTAGAAAATGTCTTAAATGTGAGTAATAAAATCAATATCGGACTCATTTCTGTTTCAGATCCGCTTCGTCCCTTGCCTGATTTAAAAATAGTTGAAGATCATCTTAGAAGCCTTCGTTATGAGTTAGGTTCAGGTTTCACCTTAAGGCCTTTCTGGTCTGACTTTTCTTACCTCATTGAAGCGGTAAAAGTTGAGAAGTTTTCAATCTCCTTAGTTTTACAATTAATCGTGGTGGTCGCGGTGTTCAATATCCTGGCCTTCGTGATCTATATAATGGAAAAGAAGTCTCAGGAGTTTTTCTTTCTTAGAGCAGTAGGACTTTCTCTTAATAAGCTTATGCTTTTTTGGTTTGCTACTATTGTTGGTATCTGGGCCGTTTCCTGTGTAGGGGCCTTTTTCCTTTCTGATCTTTTCAACTTGAGTCTGAAGCATCTACCGATTTTTCAGGTTCCTGGTGAGATTTACGTTCTCTCTAATCTAGAAATAAAGTTATCAACAGCTTCTTTTATGACGGTATTCTTTATTGCTTTTGTCTGGGTCATACTGGCTTCTTTCATCGGCTATTTACGACTAAAAAATAGAACAATTATTCAAGGCCTTCGTCAGGAGTTTAACTCATGAGTTTTATAAAATTAACGAATGTTGAGAAAGCCTTTGGGAAGACTCCTGTCCTCCGAGGAATTAATCTTGAAATATCGGATAAAGAGTTAGTGGCCATTAGGGGGGCTTCCGGTTCGGGAAAATCAACTCTACTTTATCTACTAGGTGGGCTCGATGTTCCGAGTAGTGGGGAAGTGAACATAAATGGGCTGAACCTTGCGAAGTTAAGTGACAAGAGTTTAGCAGATTTTAGAAACCAAAATGTAGGGTTTGTTTTTCAATTCCATTTTCTTCTACCCTCAATGACCTGTATGGATAATATTCTGCTACCAGCACGGATTGGCGGAACAAATGTGAAAATCAAACAGGTGGAAGCCGATGTTAAAAAACTGGCCTCAATCCTTGGGGTAGAACATTGTTTACCCAAATATCCTTATCAACTCTCAGGAGGAGAGCAGCAGCGCGTAAATATTATTCGAGCTCTCTCTTTAAGACCTAAGATTTTATTATGTGATGAGCCGACGGGTAATCTTGACTCTAAGAATTCAGAGAAAGTGGCCGATCTCTTAAAGAATCTTGCCCAGGAGTTTGAAGCAATACTTTTAGTTGTGACTCATGATGATAAGGTTGCTAGCTTTTTTCCTCGGAAAATAGTCATTGAAGATGGTCGGATAATTAGCTAGAATTCATAAGCTTTTAAATAAAATTCACTAGATAGTGATTCTTGAGTCAAGGGAATACTGGTTTTGAAGACCTTGCTAGTTATCTTTTCATTTTTGTGGTTTATCTCTAATAGTTTCGCGCAAGAAATTATTGGGCCTATTAAAGAGTTATTCTTAGTTGATTCAATTGAAGTTGAAGGAAACCGTAAGGTTGAAGCGGAAGCTATTCTTGAAAAACTATCTACCCAGCCGGGTATGCTTCTGGATAACTACCTTCTTCGTCGTGATTTATCTCGTATCTACGAGATGAAGTACTTTGAAGAAATTGAAGCCTATCATAAAAAGTCAGAGGGAAAAGACATCTTACTTTTTAAAGTTGTCGAAAAGCCCATCATCTCCAAAATCTTTTTTGAAGGTAACGATGAGATCAGTGATGATGATTTGAAAGAACAGATCAAATCTAAAGAATATAATATTCTTGATATCTCTTCTCTTAAAAACGATCTGCGTCTTCTTGAGAAACATTACGAAGACAAAGGATATTTTCTTGCTCAGGCCACTTACACTTTAAAAGAAAGACAAGAAGCCGTTGAAGTTCATTTTAATATTA
>DATGND010000008.1:0-4872 GCA_035306925.1 Bacteriovoracaceae bacterium
TAAGAGTGAGCGTGCGCACGTTGCTGGCCAGGGAGAACTCAAGAAGGTGGCTTTTGATCCATTGTTTACTATCAATCACACTTGCGCGATGTTGAGGGCCAATATTAATCGTTTAATTAGAAAGACGTGGTGTACAACGAAAAAAATAGAAAGACTGAAAGATCATTTAGAGATCTTTCAGTACTATTATAATGAGATTTACCTTAGAGGCTTAACACCAATATAAGGGGGCAGTTTAAGAGATATTAGAGGTTTATTTATTAATGTCAGTGGTGGCAGGAGCATCAGCTTTCATGATTCCTTCATCATCAAAGAGTCTTCTCATTCCACTTCTTTGGTAACGGTTACTCAGAAGTTCAAAGAGGTTAGTCTGTGACTGATGGATATCATTTTGAGCATAATCAAACTTTTGATTCATGACTTGAGAAACTTGTTCATCGATGGCCTTTTGATCATCAGGGCCAAAGTCAAAATTGAATCCTGGTTTTTTCTTAGCTGTAGCTCCTGCTGCAGTAGCAGCAGTTTCACCTGTTTTAGCTTTTGTTGGAGAAGGAACAGATTTTTCTATGTCTTTTTCCAGAGAAGCAGCTACTTTTCCAAGATCTCCAGATAAGCTACTCGCTATAGGTCTATAAGGAGCTGACCCTCCGGCTTTTAATAACTTATTCTCTGCTGTTTTTATCTGTCTCTTAATTCTTGAAGACTGGTCTTTGAGCTGAGGACTTTCAAGCATCTTTTCTGCTGCCTTAAGGTTTCTCATAGCATTGTTAACATTGGCCTGATCATTAGCTGTCGCTTTGGCAAAATTTCCTGAAGCAATTTCATTAATTGGAGATACTCCTGAGTTAATAAGACTGAAAGCTCCTGTTGAAATCCCTTTGATTCCATTGGTTGAAACGGTTAAGCAGCCTTTAGAGCTTCTTTTACAGGCACAAGAGGCATCGTACTCATTTTTATTGTTAATACATCCGCTAAAAGCATTTGATGAATCTTTATATCCTTTCGCAGACGCAAGTTCTGTACTCCAAAGTTTTTGACAGATTTGAGAGTTTGAACGGGCCGGATTACGCTGGCCTTCAGGAGTGTAACAGTAACAGTGTGGTTTGGAAGTATCTGTTCTATCTTCTGGTTTACACATGTGGATAGTTGCAGCCGTACCTTCAAAACTCGCTTTCATTTTTCTTAAGTGCTCAGCTCTTCTGGAAAAAGCATCTGCTTCTTTTCCCAGCTGACTGGCCATGATAAGGGACCAGGAAGCAAAAACGAGAGAAACAACTAAGCGAGAAGTTGGGCTAGACAGGTCAATATCTATTCCACTAGCTGCAGCAGCAGCTGTTGCTGGCTCTGCATGGGCCAGAGGGAGAGGTGAGACGTTGTGAAGAATAGTAATCAGTGCATCTTTGATGGTGCCTTTTGATTCTTGATCTAAAGAAAAGATACTAGAACTAACCAGGTATTCATCAATAGATGGCGATGCCGAAGTATTCATTTGAGAGTTAAATATTGTGTATACAGACTCGAAATCATCTTTAACAGCATAGCTTTCAAGATAGTTACGCTTGTAATTAATATCTAAGTAATCCTTAAAAGATTCTTCTGTTGAAAGAGACTGGAAAAGGTCGTAGTGATTGCTAGCATACTTTGTTTCAATAGAACGATTTACTGAAGCTGCACAGCTACCCGTTCCACCTGCTTGCCACAGCTCGACACCAGCAGCGATAGCAGCGCCGCCAAACCCAAGAGCTGCCGCTGTATAAAATTTTTGTTTTGTTTTAGCCGTATCGTGTGAAGTATCTTCTGCTCTGGCAAGCATTTCAAAGGCTTCTGCCTGGGCCGCAGTTGCGTGAGCTCGTTGGGAATCTTTATCTGTACCATCGTAGTTGGTGTTAAGAATAGTCGCCCATTCTTTTTCAATCTTATCTATATTACTACTATGTTTTTGATCGGCGTACAGTTCACCTACCGCTCCAGTCACACCGGCCCCAATGAGAAGTCCATAAGACCAAGCCTGACAGGTATTCATTTTTCCTTTGTTTTGAAAAGCGAAATATCCATAAACTAAAGTAGATGCAATAGCAGAGACATTTCCCGCATAGGTCAGAAATTTACTAGGCTCATCTTCCTCTAGTCTAGAGTTGGCCGCTTCGTCTTTTTCGAAAGCCTTTTCAGCATTATTCCTATAACAGGCCACATCTTGAGGATTACAGCTAGCTGTTGCATGCATTATTTTTGCTGTATCTTCACTAGTAAGGCACCTTCCCAGATTTGCATCCCAGTTCATTCCTTGTGGGCATGAAGAAGCTTGTGCTTTACGAACCCGAAAGACGCTAAAGTCTATCGGCATCAGAATAAGCTCAAGGCAGAGAAAAATATTGAGTAGAATGGCTAACTTTTTCATAAAGACCTCAAATGCTTAACGCAAGTCTTGTTATTTATAGTAATTATAAATTTAAGAAGCGAATTCTCCTAAAATATGGGATCACTAACTTATCGGCATTAAAGCTATCTTCTTGATTTTTTAGTGATTAAATGAAGATGAGATCCTATTTCCAGTATCTTAGCTTTACGGTATGATCTGGCTTCAAAAATTGGCGGTTTTTTTATGAGATTACTATTCTTGCTCTTGTTTCTTCCTACTGCCCTTTGGGCCCAAAATCTTGAATTAAAAGTGGGGGATATTCTTCTTCAGCCACTGGCCTGTTGGTCTTGCCAATTAATTGAAGCGGAAGAAGGCACTAAATATGCTCACTCAGGATTGGTCGTATCTACCAAGCCTTTGTTGATTGCAGAGTCAATTTCCTTAGTTCATGCCATCCCATTTGAGCTATTCAATGCTCGCACTAAAAAAGGGGAGAAATTAAAAGTTATTCGCCTCAAGGATCAAAAGTTACAAAAGAAACTGCAGCAAGGATTCTATGAGCGTTTCGTGCGTGACTTTAGAGGGCTTAAATTTGATCCTTCTTACCTGTGGGATAATGTAGATAAAGATGGAAGAGAACTATTGTACTGTTCTGAATTCATCTCAAAGCTTTTTGAAGCCCATCTCGGTGTTACCATGCCTATCAAGCGTATGCAGTTTATTCATAATAGGGATCTTTGGTTGGATTATTTCAATGGAAGAATTCCTGATGGAGAATGGGGAAACTCACCGGCCGATTTTGAAAAATCTTCTCTCTTTTTTACTCTAGGTTATCTATGAATATAACTCTTGAAAAAATTCACCTTCCTTTAAAAGTAAACTGGAAACTTTCACGTAATGAAACAACCTTTAAGGAAAACTTCATTGTTATCTTAGAAGAAGACGGAAAAAAGTTTTACTCTGAAATTGCTCCCAATATTCGTTATGGGGAAACTCACGAAAGTATTCTAAAGCAATTTGAAAATTGGAAGAGTAGCACGGACTATTCTTTGGAAAGTCTAGGGGATAATCTTCAACATTCCCTTCGCTTTGGTCTTGAATCAGTACTGCTTTCTCTGCAGGCAAGTCGCGAAGGAAAGACTCTCTCTGAATATCTGGGACTTTCTCCTTGGTTAAAAAAAGAAACTTCTTTTTCCATGCCTATTATTCCGGTTAACGAAATTCAGGAATATCTGGAAAAGGTTAGTCGTTTCCGTCATTTAAAAATTAAAGTGGACGCGCATTCAGCGACGGAGATGCTTTTAGAAGTGGCCAAATTTACGGATGCTAAGCTTCGGGTAGATGGTAATGAAGCCTGGAAAGACTTTGATGAGTTTATGCGCTTTCAAGAAAAAGTGGCCCATTTAAATATTGAGATGATGGAGCAGCCTTTCCCATCAAGTTGTATAGAGGAATATAAAAAACTAAAACCACTTTCGCGCTTTGAATTACTGGCCGATGAATCTATTGAAGACGTAGGGGACTTCAATGAGCTCTCTCTTCAGTTTCATTCTATTAATATCAAACTCATGAAAACTGGTTCTCTTATTCGTGCTCGAGAATTAATTGAAGAGGCAAAACGATTTAAGATGAAGACCATGCTTGGCTGCATGATTGAAACCAGCATTGGTATAAGTTATGGAATGCTTTTTAGTGGGATGGTGGATTACTTAGATCTGGATGGATATTTACTGATCAAAGATGAACCCTTCCGCCTCGTAAGAGAAGAAGAAGGGTTCCTAAGTCTTAATTCTTAGTGATGACCGTGGCCATGAGCTCCGTGCGCGTGGCCATGAGCAATTTCTTCCTCAGTAGCATTACGGATGCCTACAATCTCAACATCAAAGAAAAGATCTTTACCGGCCATTGGGTGGTTACCATCAACAGTTACTTCATCAGCATCTAGAGAGATGATTGTGAAAACTGGTGAGTGTGGATCATTGTTAACTTGGAACTGATCACCAACTTGAAGATTTGCATCAGGTGGGAACTGAGTTCTTTTTACTTTTACAACAAGATCAGTATTTACTTCGCCGTAAGCGTCTTGTGCTTTAACTTCAATTTTCTTTTTATCACCAACATTCATTAGTGAAATAACTTTCTCCAGGCCAGGAATGATTTGCTGACTATTCTCTAGGAAGAAAAGCGCCTCTTCACCAACCGATGAATCCAGAACGTTACCTGATTTATCAGTCAGGGTGTAGTGGAAACCTATTACTCTTTTCATACGAACTCCAATTTTCGTGTCAGACTTTCCTGACTATTGATAAACAAAAATCTTTTTCTTTAATTTTAGCTTCTATCTCGTTTACCTCATATTTGGCAAACAAATCCGAGATTTTTTTAAAGATGGTTTCTTGTGAACTGAAACGCTCGGCTGCTGGTATCTCCAGAGAAAACTCCTGGCAAAAGTCATTCCAAAACTTTTCCTCAACAGCTGCGAGGGCCACATAGTTGCCGTCTTTAAGCTGGTA
>DATGND010000009.1:0-2565 GCA_035306925.1 Bacteriovoracaceae bacterium
TACTAGGAGCTTCATCAAGATTGCGGAGATAATTGAGAGCCTTTTCTTCGGACTCAAGTTCCGTAACATCTGTTTGAAGAAGAGTTTCCAAAACAAATTTAATCATCCCTCTCATATAGGGGGATGCCGAGACAACTAGTAATGGTAATTTTTGAGATTGATTATTCATGTTAGTACAATTGTACAAAATCCCCTTCCGTCACAGAGCCACCGGAATGGAGAATACACACAGCTCCGTCATCAGATAAGTAGTCAACAACTTCAAGAGTTCCTTTCACCTCTCCTTCAGAAAGGCCGATAATAGCACCAGAAGCCGGATCATAAATTTCCTCACCTTCTGTAACTACTTTCAGGATATCACCAATATTAATACCAGCAGTTCTTCCGGCATTAATATAAATACGTGTTCCAATAATTCTTGCAACTCTTCCCATCCAATCAAGTTTGGCCCCCACTTTAATGACTTTAGGAACAAACTTTCTTGAAGCGACTTGTACTGAATAGCGAAGCAGTTCTTGACGATAAGCTATGCTATCTTCAGGGTTAGCCTGATAAAACTTTAGATTCTCGTCGGTAATATTTCCGTCCAAAACCTCGCTGTAGAGCTCTTTATTGGCCTGAACATCAAAAACTTTTAATTCGATATTTGATTCTGCATATGACTTCACTTTTCTTACAAAGCCGATCTCATCTGCTTTCTGGCGAACTCTAGCTTCTTTAATACGTCCAAAGATAACAATATTGATACCGCTCATCTTGGCCTTACGAGCAAGTTGGGTAAGCTTCACCCCTCCTCCAGCATAGACGTCTTTACTGCTTCCAAAAATTCTTTCCCCCTGAGGATCAAGAATGAAGTCTGGAGCATAGGACATTTCACGACGGAATTCTTCTGTAGCGATAATGGCCAGGTCCTGACCACCGATAGGTGCTTCATTATAAAAAGGAAGAATAGCAACTTTCTTTCTGATAGGAGAAAACTCACTGGCCTTCTTTTGAGTAATCATAGGGCGACGAGGACGACGTCCTTGATCAAAGGCACAAGATTGTAAAAGAAAACAAAATCCTAAAGTTGTTAACAGCGCATTCCTTAGCACTTGCATAATCCTCTTCCTTAAGTCTCTACTTCAACAGACTTTAGTTCTACAACGGGTCCCTTTGAACTAAAGTGAGTCTTTAACTCATAGACTTTAGAAGATTTTAACTCGTTTATGCGATTCAATAAATCCTGAAAAGCTTTTTCCTCTCCTTGATAGAAATAAAGAAGGGTAGCACTATCCCGAGAGAAATGATCAAGTTCAATTTCAAGCCCCATATTCGAGCCACGAGTTTTAATCAGATCTTTAAGTGCAATCACATCACCTAGGTGGTGATGCCCTTTTACTTCCAGCTGTCCCACCTGATTGATTTTTACGATCTGCTCGATAAAGCTTCTCATCTGAGTGAATTTTTGAGCACTGGATGAAAAGATTTGAGTGGCAAGATTCGAATTGAGGCGTTGAAGATCTCCCCCTCTTAAATTACGAGACTTGCCCTTATTAGATAAACTGCCGAGAACTTTTTTAGTATTAATGTCGGTCAGAACGACTCTGCCTTCCCAAGAAAAGCCTGGGTATTGAGCAGTGGAATTAGCATCACGAAAAATGTCGTAGGAAATATTTACCCATATGCCATCAGAGTAATCAGGATTAAAGGCCTTGTTACGACCATTACTCTGCCAATCATGAAGGTAGCTCAGACACTCTTGATGACAAATTTCCACTTCATCAAAATTACCTGGTAAGTTTTTGGCCCACCAATCTTTCCAAGCCCCGGCCAAAGCGTTAGAGAAACTGCTCTCCCACTCCAAACCAATATCCGTCCATTTAAAGCTATGAATGTTACTTTCAACAATAAGCCACATCTTAGAGAACTTAGTGTTATCTGCTTGCAGAGTCCTTCTCATAAGGCGCTGAAGCTTAACCTGGTCTAGAGAAAGTTGAATTAAAGCATTCCACTGAGATGGATTCTCTGGATTTCTTTTCGTTGAAATAAACGAATAAGACCTTAAAAGATCAACATGTTTTGAATAATTAAAATATTCAAACTGACGCTCTTTATAAGCTTCTTGCGCCGAAAGCGGCTTGGAGTCTTCCCTGTTCTCTAACTTTTGCTCAAAGTATTCCTGAAAATTGGAATTCAATTTTTCCTGGTACTTATTAAAGTCGAAGCCAAGATCAGCAGAAAACTTCTCTATGGCATTAGTTGTAGCTTGAAAGAGCAAAGCTTTTTTTATTTCTTCGCCTCTTAGCTCTCCATAAGAAGCAGTATTGATACTGACTTCTTCACGGCTATCAAGCTGAGCAAAAGCTAGGTTTGTCATCAGACAGAATAACAAGACAACCCATTTCATGCGTTAACTTCCTCTAGTTTACCATCCACAATGAAGTGAACGGAGTTTTCGTTTAATACTTCATTAATCTTAGCGGCCATCTGTGGAGAAGGGCTTACCAGATAATTATCATCCAGTGGCATTCTCGCCCTACCCTCTGGCGTGTCGAAAATAAAATGTACAGGTACTGTACCACG
>DATGND010000010.1:0-4930 GCA_035306925.1 Bacteriovoracaceae bacterium
TCCTGCAACCACATCAGGAACTTTATGAACTAAAGAGTTATCAAACTGTCTGATCTTGTGAGTCTTCTCAACAATGATACCCAGTTGAAGTTTTTGAAACTCACAAACAATGATTCGATAATTTCTTGAGTGATCAAAGGATTCTGCGGAAGCCCCCGTTAAGAAATAATTCAAATCAAGAATCGGTATTGAAGATGATCTTAAATTAATCATACCGACAATGGGATAAAACTTAGATGTGAGGGCCTGAATCTTAAAATCATCAGTTTCGATAATTTCTTTAATTTTTTGAATATTGATGGCCATTTCCAGGGTAACGTCTTTACTTACTCTCACATCAAAAGTCAGAACTCGAACGGAAGAGCCATCACTAAAAAGATGGGGAGCCTTAGCTACTGCAGCACTCATAAAATATTTCCTCCCATTACCGATCTGATATCAAATTTCTCATGAGGCACACCGTTGATTCTGATGAAACTCACTTCTGACTCTGCTTCTTCTGGAGAAACTTCACACTTACCAACTTCAAATGCTGGGAAGGCCACAGTCATCTCAGGAGCAATTTCAAAGACAATCAAGCGAAGCTTCATACGTGCAAACACTGCACCCGCTTTAGAACGATGAAGCTCTTGAATCTTAATTAAGTGCCCCTCTGGATCCATAACAGGAATAATATTTCCACGTAAGTTAAAAACCCCAAGAGTTTTTTCTGTTGCCACTGGAAAAGGAATCACTTGAGGGAAATCAATGATTTCCTTTACATCATTAATGGATGTGCAATAGCTTTTATTTCCATACTTAAAATAAAGGCCAATTACACTTTCTTCAGCTTCCCCAAATTCTTCTTCAGTATTGTGGGCAGGAGTGAATAGTTCCTTAAGCGACGCGCTTACCATGGAATTCCCCTCTTTTGTTACTCATAATACCAGTTAAACATTCCTGGATATTTAATAAGAAAATTGGATTCCCTCCCGGGAGAATTGAAACACCAGCAATATACTTGTGACGTTCAACAATCTTTGGAAGAGGTTTCATAACGATATTCATTGTCTGTAGAATCTCATCAACTCGGAAAGCAACTTCCTGCCCATTGAGTGAAGTTACACAAATATGGGTATAAGAAGATGGAAGATCCGGCTCTTCACGATAATCAGGAAGAACTTCTCCAAGAGTAAAACATGGAATGAGTTTTCCATTGAACTCATAGTATTGATCTTCGCCGTTTTTCTTCAGTTGATTAACGCTGATCTTTTCAACAAACACAACAGACTTAGTAGAGAAAGCATATTCAAGACCTCTAATATCCACCACAAGGCACTTAGATACAGACATTGTCAGAGGAAGATTGATTTTGAACTTACTCCCTTGCCCAACAACTGTCTCAATCGTGATATTACCGCCAAGTTCCTGAATACTTTTCTTAACAGCATCCATTCCAACTCCACGACCGGAAACATCTGTTACCTGCTCTGCTGTAGAGAATCCTGGAGCAAAAATTAAATTAACTGCTTCTTGATCATTCGTAATGTGAGAAACATCAAGATTCTTTCTCTTAGCACTTTCAAGAATTTTCTTGGCATCAATTCCCTTACCATCATCACCAACAACAATGCATACTTCGTTACCTTGGAGTTGTGCAGATAATTCTACTCGGCCCTTAACTGGTTTACCGGCCTTTCTACGATCTTCTGGTTTTTCAACTCCATGATCAATAGCGTTTCTGATAAGGTGGATAAGCGGCTCGTTAAGCTGATCCAGAACTTTCTTATCAAGGTCAATCCCTTCACCACTCGTAATAAGCTGAATATCTTTTTTATTCTGATTACAATATTCAGAAACAACTTTATTCATGCGATCAAAGATCTTCTTGATTGGATTAAGTCTAAGACTCATCGTCTTAGATTCAAGCTCATGAATATTTCTTTCAATGACGTTGTCAATTGATTCAAATTGCTGAATAAAACTTAGATGCTCTTTAAAGATATGTTTATTCTCTTTAAAAAGATGGGCCATCTGGTTTCTAACTAAGAATAATTCCCAGATATGATCCAGAATAGAGTTAACAGTTGCTAATGGTACTCGCAGAACTTCCTGAGTAACAGCGGCATTAGGAGCTGATCTCACCGGAGCACTGCTGCTCGGAGCTGCTTCTGCAGAAGCGACAGGTTTATCAACCTTCGTTTCAGCAGGCTTCTCCTCAATCAGTTCGCACCAATTACCATTATAATGCTTAATAATGAGGTTTGCCTTCTCTTCAAACTCTGGCGTAGCCTTGAGATTAATTGAGCAAAGGCAGAATGTTTCTTCTTCTTTTTGATAAGTATCAAGAGTGAAAACTTCATACTCCTGAAGTTTAGCGAGAATCTTTTCTGACAATGCTGCAGGAAGCTTGATTTCAAAGAAGCGGAATCCATCATGATAAAGATCTTTGGTAATGGCTTCCGAATCTTCCATCCACTCTTTAAAATATTCTGTTTTAAATTTGAAGTTAGGTTCAGACTCTGCTTGAACTTCTGTTACTTCAGGCTCAGTAGTAAAGATAGGCTCACAAGTTGAATCCTCATTGAAAGTTGATTCAATAGCAAGAATCCCTTCTTCGACTCTTTTTAATTCTGCCGGGGTAACAGAATCTGCTTTTTGTCTTAAAGTACCTAGAAAAGTTTCAAGTTCATGAGCGATATGAGCAGTTTCTTTATATTCGAAAATAGCACAACCACCCTTAATGGTATGAACCCAACGATAAATATTATCAATCGTTTCGGCCTTATTCTCCTGTTGGTTCCAACTGGCAAGGTTTACTTTAACCTTTTCAATAAGATCGATACTCTCTTCTAAAAAATCGTTTAAGAGTTCATCATGCATAATAACTTCCTCGATTATTTTTGCTTACGAATAACAGAACTAACACTTTTAAGTTCGCGGTCTAGTCTCTCAATTGTCATTGAAATCGAGGCAAGTGCTTTTTGTGTTTTTTCTGAAAGCTTGCTGACTTCATCAGCAACAACAGTAAAACCTTTACCGTTTTTACCAACTCTGGCGGCTTCGATCGAAGCGTTTAGTGCCAACAAATCTGTTTTTGAAGCAATGTCTTCAATAACCTTTAATTGCTGAATAATCTCGGCCAGTGTTTCTTCTGAGTTCTTCAGTGAGTTTTCGATGGCCTCTTTTTCAGTGTACCGAACTTCTGGATTCAGTTTCATTACTGCACTCATGACTTTATCTCCTCATTAAAGGTCTAGGCGACCTACTTCTAAGTTTTCTAACCAGTTTAAAAATTTATTTACATTCTCACCTTTGAAGATGGCCCCGTGCTGAGGACATATCATCTTAGGGTCCAATGCTCTAATTCTTCTAATCCACCCGTCTTTGGCAGAATTAGAAGGCATCCATCTTTCATGGAATTTCTGCATGTAAGGAATATGTGCTTCGAAGTCCTCAACCCAAAATGGGTAATCCTCTGGTACCAGAGCAGAACCGATATCTCCTGAAAATAAAATTCCAGAGACAGGACAGAATAAGTTTAAATTTCCAGAAGAATGTAAATAATGTGCCGGAACGATCTGAAGATCTGCTACTCCTACTTTAATATTCATTCCACGGTCGGGAACTTTTACAAAGTTTCTAACAGATTCTTTTCCAAAGTGAGCGATGAAGTCACCCCACACCCATGGCATATAAATTTCAGCGTCAGGACATACGGCCATCCATAAAGGAAGAGATGAGAAAATATCCGGATCCTGATGGGATGCTAAAAATTTAGTAAGCTTCTTTAATTCAATATGTTCAGAAACAGAAGAAAGTACGTATGGAAAGATCTCTGTGCCACCTGGATCAAGCAGAATGGCCTCATCTTTACTTACTACAGCGTACTCATTGGTATCAATAATAACTCCTGGTCTTGAGCTATCTCTACCAAAGACAATCCATTTCACATCACCGTTATCAAAAATAATCTTGTTATTCATACTTTATTTTCCAGTTTAATTAATTGAGACTGTAGCTTACCCATTGTTTCATCAATCTTAGTAAGAGCAGATTCAATCTTAACGCTAATATTAGTAAGATAAGTTATCTCGTCATATTCAACTTGAGTTTTCAGGTTAGTGGCAAGAAGCCATAATTTTTTAATTTCTAACGAGAAACCTTTAAGCTCTTCTCGGAGAATACCCATAATTTCTTTTGCATCCATCTCTAATGGAGCAATCTTTTCTTCAATCCTGGATATTGAATTAGTCACTATCTCGTAATTTTTTTCATCACGAATAAAGTTTCTACCTTCTTCAAGTTTAGCGATATTGGCATTCAAAGTTGTTTTTTCTAATGAAAGCTCCATGATTCGAGTGGAAAAACGAAGCATGTTTTTAGCGGTATTACCTAAGGTGTTGGAGATCAGATTCATTTTCTCTGAGTAAACGGCATAGCTTTTGAAGTCATGTCCTAAACTCGACAACTCGTCAGTTACCAAAGATGAGTTCAAAGAAATTTCAAAAACCTGATTTGAAAGCTTACAGAGAGAAAGAACAAATTCTCTTACTGCGTTCGAATTTAAGTAAAAGTCCATTAAGTTCACGGGGTATTCCTCATCCTTGATTCCATTACCTATAATTAAAGAACCATCAGAAACTTTGGTCTAGTCGGTATAAATTCCCATTTTAGTCTGGTTACCGCTTAGATCCTTCGAATCTAAAAACTGTTTCGGAAGAAATCCCCATTAGCCTTAAGCTTAAATTAATCTTTTTAAGAAAACTTTTATGATTTTGATCAGCTTTGTGAAGAATGAAAAAAAATACATAACTGCACCCTTTCATTGGTGTTTAAGTCTCTCAATATCTCCATGCTCACGCCTCAAATCAATGTGTTATTCTGCATAATTTTGATATTCGTTGTGGCATCCCCAGAAAACAAGTTTTCTGGGGATGATTATTTGAGG
>DATGND010000011.1:0-12440 GCA_035306925.1 Bacteriovoracaceae bacterium
TTGCTAAAAGATGTCCGGATAAAGATAAAAATATTCTTCGTGAAAGAATGAATTTAATCTTGTCAGAAATGGACTTTGGAGAAGCCAAAACTTTAGAAGATAAATTAAAGCATGTTGATGTAAATACGGTTCAACGAAAAGCTAAAGATAGTCAGGGGAATGAGTTTACTTATCTTCGAACTGAGTATGACAAGACTAGATACGGATTAAAAACAGCTGATCACTTTAAAAGCATGGATAAAATTCTAACAACTGTTTTAACTCAAGGAGATTTAGATCCTATTAAAGATCGTTATCCTTTTAAGAATGGTGTTGAACTTATCTCAATATATTTAAGTGATCTTCTTATTAGAGACTTTGATGGAGCGACTCAAACACTTCTTAAAGATGTTCCTGAAAATGTGATTAAGGAGTGGAGAGAAATTAGAAATGGTCCGAACCCTCGAGGTGCTCTTGAAACGCGATTTTTAAAATTTCATTTTAGAGTAATTCCTTCCAATCCTGTTCTCGGTTCTGTTTTATTAGATAATATCTTATTTAGTAGGTTCTATAGCAGCGTAAAAAATAAAAAGGTTAAAAGTGTCTTTGATGAGCTGGAAAAAAACTTCTCCGAAATGCGAAAGTATATGGAGAGTAGATGTAGAGAGCTGGAAGATAATTTTGCTGAAGTTGTTTGTCTTGAAAAAGAAGAAGTCATCGGAAGTTTAACAGACAAAGACATTCTTAACTTCGTAGGAGACACCGTTGATGAGTACGATCCTCTTAACGGCGTGAATGATATCCTTGCTTGTCGAGCAAATAGCAAACCACTATTGGCCTTCAAAGATTTAAATAGAGAAGGAAGTAAATTACTTAACTCTGATTACTTTGGGTTAATTCAAAATAAAGATAATCCAACGGACCCTTATTCTACATTAGCTCATACCGTGGCCAATGATCCGGTAGGTAGAAATCTAATGCAAGCTGCGGCTAAAGTTTCCGAAGATGGCCCAAAAAGAAAGAGTAGTTATAACCCGCTACTTGCACACTTTGAAAACTTGAAATCTGATCGCTTCATCGATTCGAGTGGAACAATATTAGAAGTTAAAAATCCGGAAGTATTTAGTACTTCAGCACAAATAAAAGAGATTAAAGAATTAAAAAAGGTAGAAGTTGGTGAAGAAATCTCTCATTCATCGACGAGTTCGTCCGGTGAATTATTTGAACTTGTAACTCATCAAATGAGTACACCCGTTCAGCCGATACCTAACTTTAGAGTTACTCATAATGATTCATCGGAGATTGTAGATTTTTTATCGAATAGAGAAGATAAAGAAGTTATTAATCGCCATGTTTCTCATCTTGATACCCAACAGATTAATGATTTAAATAATTTTAGAACGAGTATTCTTAAAGAAAAAGAGGACTTGTTGAATCTCAAGTTAGATGAAGAGAAGAAGAACCTAGAAAAACTCAAGACTCAGATTGATAGTCTGACTAGTAGTAAGGCCATGATGGAAGACATTGTTTCAAATCCCAAAACAGAACAGCCTAATACCGCTAGAGTTGCTGCTTCTCAAGATGTTAAGGAAAGAGTTGTTAGCAACTCTGATTTAAATGAGAGAAACTTACCTGGAAGATTGGAAGGAAGAAACTATTCGGCCCCGACTTCAGTGGTAGCTCCCATTGCAGGAAGCGTTCCTCAGATGGGCGGAGCTGCTAGTGTTGCAGGAGGTGGAACTTCAGTCTCTTCCGGAGCTTCCCGTTCTATTGCTAGTATCCCTTCTGCAAGTCTAGAAAAAAAGGAAGGAAGCACTTCTAGTAGAGGTCTTATCGTCAGTGCAAAGACTCCAATCAGCGATAATAAGAAAGAGATAACTAAAAATATTGTTGAGTATTTAAAGAGTGCTGATACAGAAACACTTCTCCAGTTCACAACGGAAGGTGTTATTTATCAGTATCAAACATTAGAGAATGGTGTTCTTATTGAAAAAGAAATTCATGTTTCTCTTGACGATGTAGATCCTGAAATGTTGGCCGAGATTATTAAAGAATCAGAGTTAAAAATTGAACAATTACAAAGAAAGTATTCTTATGAAACTCTGAAAATTATTATTTCAGAAGAAGCTTTAAAATTATAACCTTCTTATAGCTTTGTAGGATAGGGTGGGGCCTAAAGAGCTCCCACCAGTGAAAAGAAAACTACCGATTAAAACGAGAAAAGATTTTGAGATCCACAAGTCTTGATTTGAAATCATCTTAATTACCTTTGTTGTGAAATTCTTCACTAACTTATTGCAGGAAGTATTGGTCAAGAAGAGTCAGGTCTGAATCAAGCGTCAGAAGCAGATCGAAAAAATCCCATGTCATTTCATAGGCCAGACGATCATCAACCTGGTAGCGACTCGTTATTTCATTTTGAATTCTATTGAACAAATCTGTTTCATAGAGCTTGGAAAAAAGGCGCGACGATGCCTGCATAAGTCCTCCTTGACTATGTACATGAAAAACAATGTGTAAATGTGAATGACTGATTAGTAAGTTCTAATAAGACCGACGAGAAGTCCCCGAATCTCACATTCTTTGTCCCTCACAATGATAGGGCTCATTGTGGAGTTAGCAGGATGAAGTTCGATTTGCTTGGCCTTCTTAAAAAATTTCTTCAAGGTTGTTTCATTATCAATAACAGCTACAACAATCTGACCATTGTTAGCATGGGTCTGATGTTTGATGACTGCGATATCTCCATTGAGAATTCCTTCTTCAATCATGGATTCGCCCTTAACTTTTAGGGCGTAATACTGACCTTTCCCTAACATATGAGTAGGGACACTGATGGAGTCGGTGTTCTCAATAGCTTCAATAGGAACACCTGCTGCAATTTCACCCAGTAGTGGAATTTCCTCTGTATTTTGTTGAACATTGGCAGGCATCAAACCACGAACCGAGTGGGAATCGTTAATAAGATACCCACCGTTGGTAAGATATTTGATATAGTCTTGAACAGAACCGAGTGATTTAAAGCCAAAATGCATTTGAATTTCTTTCTGAGTTGGAGAGATGCTATGTTCTCTAACATACTCAGTTATAAAATCTAAAACTTCTTTTTGTTTTTTAGTTAAGGCCATAAATACGCTCCGTATTGTTTCCGTATTTTTAATTTAGCCGTATTTTTTCCGTAGATCAAGCGTTTTTTTGTCGAAACGAGTTATGAAAGTGCATTTCTGGCAAAGTTCTTCAACAAGTTCTCTTTTCTGAAAGCCTCTAAGGATCTTTTGGGCCCTCTCTCCTTCGATGATTTCCTGGAAGCTTTGTTCAAAAATATTTCCCAAATTAATCACAGCTTCCTTATCCAGACAACAAGGAACGACGGCGCCATCCGCATGAATACCAATTTGTTGAGAGAGTCCGTGGCAAAAACCTTTGTGGGAGCGGTGAGGGTCTTCTAGAGTGGGCCAGCGAAAGCGGGTATCAAAATGAAAGTAGATTCTTCCTGTGAGATTTTTACTTTTTTTGAATCCAACATCGACTCTTTCATTGATAGGGATGGAAAAAAAATTGCAGACCTCATCAATGATGTCTTTATTCTCCAATTGAATCAGGGTTGGGTCCGGTAAGTTCCATAAACGATAATTGATATAAAGTTCAGGCTTAGCTTCAAGTGCTTGCTTAGAGAATTCAAGAATATCAAAAAGGTAAGCGCTGAAATCTCTTTCAGGAAAATTATCTTTAAAACTATGTAGAGAAAAATTGATCTGTCTTAGAGAAGTGGATTTAAAAAAAGTATTAAAGTCGTAATGGTTTAACAGTGTTCCGTTGGTTGTTAAATGAATCTGCGCACGATGCTTATCACATATTTCCAGAATCTTTTTGAACTCCGGATGAGAAAGCGGCTCTCCCATGAGATGAAGACAAATTTGTTCGGAGTGAGGTAAAACCTGAAGAAGAATGTCTTCAAATATTTCAGAGCTAAGAATTTTTTTGGGACGTTCTACTTCTGGACAGAAGCTACATTGAAGATTGCAGATATTAGATATTTCAATATAGCTTCTAAAAAAACGCATAACTAAACTAAGGCCTTATATTCGATTGAGATGATTTCAAAGATCATTTCTCCTTGAGGGGTGCGGATGGTAACTTCATCACCTTCTTCTTTGGTTAAAAGCGCTGAACCAATAGGAGATTTCCAAGAGAGATGTCCTTTTGAAGTATCTACTTCATCAACTCCTACAATGGAATAAGTTTTTTCATTTCCCTCTTCATCACTGACGGTAACAGTAGCTCCAAATTGTACTTTATCCGATTTCGTTTGACTGGGATCAACTACAACTGCATCGTTAATTCGACTATTTAAAAAACGGAGTCTGCTATCAATTTCTCTTAAGCGTCTTCTTCCATAGAGATAGTCAGCATTTTCTGAGCGATCTCCATTGCTAGCTGCCCACTGAATAAGTTTGGTGATTTCCGGTCTTTCTACGTGAAGTAGCTGATTTAGTTCATCTACCAGTCGCTGATATCCTTGAGGAGTAATATAGTTTGTTTTCTTCTTAATCATGTCCTATTTCTCGTAAACTCTCTTCAATGATACTACTTAAATCCTCAGGGCAATCTTTGGAACCCATAAGTTCTTTAGCAAGGGCCACTGGAAAATAGCTTGTTTTCCCATGAAGAAAATCATCAAGTGCGAAAATAAAGTTATCGAGTAGTTCAAAACTTTTTTGTTCCTGTTCAATCAAACAGGCCTGCAAAAGGGGAGCCGCAACTATGGCCTCTTTGTCTTTTTCAAAGCTTAAGATACGCCTTTTTTGCCAAAAGTAGTATCCCAGTCCTAAACCTCCGAGGGCCAGTAGCTCAATAAACAAAGTTTGATAATCCATAAATTCTCCCTTACTGGCATTATAACCTCTTAAAATCCGGACGAAAATAACTTAAAAAAGAGCTTAGAAACTCTTCCGAAATAACCGATAAGAATACTAAGAGGAAAGGGGGAAGTTATGATATTTGCAACGACCTTGAGAGATCTCCTGAAGAAAATTCCTCTGACGGAAGATTTCTTTTACGACTTGGACCCATTTCAGCTTAATTATATTGATATGTGCTTTAGAAGGTCCCTTGATGAACAGATAGGACTGATGACTGAAGTGGAGTTTGGAAACTATCAGTTATTTATGTTCTATAAGAGCCAAAACGAGGAAAGCTTTTATCCTGAGTTGAAGAAAGCTGCTTAATCAATTTGAGTTACTCATACTGGAAGAAACAAATAGAGCTTCCCCCGAAAACCGACATCGTCATTGTAGGGGGAGGCTTTATTGGGCTCAGTGTAGCTTACTGGTTAAAGCGGAAAAAATCGCAACTTGATATCTGTATCTTGGACTCTCAAGAATTAGGAGAAGGGGCCAGTGGGAGAAATGCTGGCTTTCTGACTAAGGGGAGCTTAACTTTTTATCAGCATTTAACAGCAGCTTGGGGACGTTCGAGAGCAGAGGATATTTATCATTTTGCTGATGAGTCTATCCAGTTGGTACTGGAGCACTTTGCACTAGAAGAATGTTTTCCTACGTCTTCCTATACACTCTACAGTGAGGCTAAGGAGTTCGAGTTTAAAGGGTTCCAGAAAGTTTCTCCTCTCTTTAAAGGGATTTTGGAAAGCTATGAATCACTAGGAGAGGCTTCCATTAATCCGATGATTCTTCTGAAGACTTTAGAAGAAGCGGTGAAATCAGAGGGAGTAAAGATACTTCGAGGAGTTGAGTGTCTTAATATTTCTGGAAAAATAATAGAAACCAATAGAGGAGAAATAAGAGCAGATGAAATTGTCATTGCTTTAAATGGCTATACTGATTCTCTTATTTCCGATTTGGTAATCCCTCAACGGGCCCAGATGCTTTGTGTGGAATTGAAGGAGCCCTTTGAAAATAAGTCACTCATTTATGAGCCTGACAGCAGAGTTTATTTTAAATCAATTGGTAACAAAAAGTTGATTATTGGAGGCAAAAGACTTGTGGATCCTGAGGCGGAAGAAACTTCTCTTTTGGGGATCAATCACAAAATTCAGCAAAGTCTTCAAGACTATATTCTGATGAGAATTGGGGAAATCGAGTCAGTTCATGCCCGTTGGTCAGGTATTATGGGCTTTAGTGCTGATGAACTTCCTTTGATCGAGAAAAGGGATAATTATTTCCTTATCACTGGTTTCAGTGGGCATGGAATGGGATTTGGATTCAATGCTTCACGAAATTTATCCGATATGATCATTGATAATAAACCTTCTTTTTTTCACTCAATTAGGAACAACTCATTGCAGAGTGAATAAAGCTTGATTATTATCAGAAAAAATCGGAGAAAAATTGAGATATCTTTCCGTTCTTATTCTATTGTTGAGTATGAGTGCAAACGCTCAACTCTTAAAAGAGAAAATCCTTATTGGTAGGGTTGAGTGGATCACTTTGCCTGACCTCAGTATTAAACATAAATCTAGAATTGATACAGGCGCTAAAACAAGTTCCCTTCATGCAACAGGTATTGAAGAAGTCCAGCAGGGAGGAGAGCTCTTTGTAAAATTTCAAAGTGTGGACTTTGAAGGTAAGCCCAAAGAACTGATCCGCAAAGTTGAAAGTATGCAAAGAGTGGCGAATCCTGGTGGAGGAACTTCCAAGAGATATGTGATTCGAGAAAAAGTGAAGCTAGGTCCCATTGAAAAAGAAATTTCAATAAACTTAAATGATCGATCAAAGATGGAATACAAGTTTTTAGTTGGTCGAAATCTCCTCCTGGGACGTTTTATTGTTGATGTTGCTCGCTCTCATGTGCTGGGTGATTAAATGAGAACAAAAATTATTATCTTCACTTTGTGTCTACTGTTTATCCCCTTAGGTATTCTATTTTATAAAGTGAATTATCTTAATCTCTCCATCCTCCCTCAAAAGGTTGATGATTTCTGGCATTTTCATTTAACAATCCGCCCTCGAAGCAAAGATACCGCAAGATTCCCGTTACCAAGGGCCTATCCAGGTTTAAGAATCAGCGATGAGAAGATTGTTTCAGATAATTCAGAAATTATTATTGAGCATCAGTCGGATAGTAATCTCGCTAAATGGACTAACTTAGGCGAAGGGAGAGGCGGAGTCTTTTATTCGGCAAAAATCAATATCGACCCGCTAGTTTATAAGACCTTTCATAAAGACTATACTCAGTATTATCCTCGCTCTTTTCAAAAGTATCTGAAAGTACCTGAACTCACAGCAGAGGAATTAGAGGCCATTGAAAGCCTTGAAGTGGCCATTCTTGAAGGAGATGAAGATAAAACTTCAGCGATCCGAAAAATTTATTACTATGTTGACGAAGAGATTAGAAGAAATTTTGGTGTAACCAAAATACATGAGTCTCTTTTTACTGGTAATGGATCTCCCTTAGTGAAGGCCAAGATTTTTAATATCATGGCAAGACGTCAGAGGGTTCCTGCTCGAATTGTGGTAGGGATTCGCACACCAACTCCACAAGAAGAAGCATCTAAGTCAAAGATTCGTTTTACTTACGCCAATGAAGTCTATCTGAATAATAAGTGGATACCGGTTGATACCAATCGGAGTTACTTTGGTGTGAGACCAGATAATTTTCTTGTCCTCCATCGAAATTATGATGAGGTCGGAAAGTATCTTTCTAAGAAGAACGCTTCTTATAATATTCAAATTCAGCGGGCCAAGATGAATCGCTTCAATAAGGAAGTTTACCGAGATGAAGTAAATAAATCGAATTCCTGGTTGGCGAAGTTAAGTCTCTATAGGCTTCCACTTCCTTTACAGCAAATGTTTTCTACCATTCTCCTTATTCCTCTTGGTACTCTGGTTCTGGCAGTAGCTAGAAACCTGATAGGTATTCCTACTCTAGGAATTTTTACACCAATTATTCTGACCCTCTTTTTTAAAGAGACATCTTTTGGTTTTGGATTATTCTTTTTTAGTGTCATCGTGGGAGTTGGTATTGTTGAAAGATATATTCTGGATAAGTTTTATCTGTTAGCCGTTCCTCGATTATCTATTATCCTGACTTTCGTTATTCTCTTCATGATTGGTTACACTTTAATTAGTGGGGATGGAGGCTTCTTTTCTCAGAGGCATCTAGCTTTTTTTCCTATTGTTATTGTGGCCACTAATATTGAACGTCTTTCCATTATGCTGGCGGAAGAAGGTTTTATTAATACTTCTAAGACGCTCGTTGGAACGATCGTGATTGCTATTTTGGGCTATCTTCTTTTCTCAGTGCCAAGTCTTGAGGTACTGATGTTTACTAACCCGGAATTACTTTTCACGGTTATTGGACTTCTGATCCTCATCGGTAAGTACAAAGGGTATCGTCTCTCTGAGTTTTTACGTTTCCGTGATTTAGTTCGACAGAAGAAAAACCTAGAGGGTGGAAAGTGATTTTTTCCAATCTACACCGTTTAGGAATTCTTGGAATTAATAATCGAGTAGGACGCTACATCCTCCGTCACAATAAACGAAAGCTTTATCCTTATGTGGATAATAAAGTTTTAACTTCCAAGCTGGCCGAAGATTGGGGGATTCCTACTCCTGAGAATCATCTCGTAATTAAAAACTATGGTTCTTTAAAATATCTTGATCAAAAAATTGCTCATCTTGATTCTTTTGTGATCAAACCTGCCAAGGGATCTCAAGGGAACGGAATCATTGTTATTAAAGAAGTTATCCGTACGGAAGAGAATGGAGTGACGAAAATTCTTTGTCGTCGTTCTAATGATAAGTTAATGAAGTTTGAAGAGGTAAAACATCACATCTCTGGAATCCTCTCTGGCCTTTATTCATTAGGCGGGCAAAGTGATGAAGCTATTATCCAGTCCCGTGTTGAAAAACATCCTATATTTAATGATTATTCCTACGGTGGTATTCCTGATATTCGAGTGATTGTTTTTATGGGGTATCCTGTGATGAGTATGGTGAGACTTCCGACGAAGTCCAGTGATGGGCGTGCCAATCTTCACCAAGGCGCTATTGGTGCAGGAATTACTCTTTCAACCGGTCTCGTTAATCATGCTGTGATTGGGAAAAAATTAATTACTCATCATCCAGATACTGGAAATGAGATTAAAAATCTGGTTCTTCCCCATTGGCGGGAAGTCTTGGATCTAGCGGCTAAATGCTATGATATGGTGGGACTGGGGTACCTGGGAGCTGATATTGTTCTGACGCCAGATAGAGGACCGGTTCTGTTAGAGCTAAATGCTCGACCGGGTTTAGGAATTCAAATTGCCAATCTAGCAGGTCTTGTTCCTCGACTTGAACTCATTTCTGCCAATGCTGATGCAGAAAGAGATTTTAAAGCTCGAGTTGATTTTTCTATGAAGCACTTCTAGATTTGATTGATGACTTTAAAGAAGTCCTCTGCTGTTGGAGTTAGAAGTAATGCTCTTCTCAAGTCGGCCGTTGAGGGAGTATCAAACATAAAGCGTGCCATGGATTTAGATTGTTTCATCAAGCCTTTAGGAGTAACTCCACTTTCCTCTAGCATCTTTTTATACTCACTAAAGAAGAACTTGATCTTTTCTAACCGTTCACTTTCTTTTTCAAAGAAAATTTGATTTCGAAAATCTTGTGCCATCCAAGGCGATTTTAGTGCTCCACGGGCCACCATTACTGCGTGACAACCGGTTTCTTCAAACATTCTGTTAATATCATTGGTTTCCCAAATATCACCATTCCCTACGATAGGAACTTTAGAGATCTCAACAGCACGTTTAATATATTTCCAGTTGGCCGGCTCTTTGTAGAGTTGATCACGGGTTCTCCCATGAACAGTAATGAGTTCCACTCCTTCTTCGTTGAGCATGTGGATGCATTCTTCAAAGTTCTTATCATCAGAATATCCCACTCGAATTTTAGCGCTAAAGCGTCCTTGAAAATTTTCGCGGATACTTTTAATCAGAGGGCGAAGGGGAGTGAGATCTTTCAGAAGAGATGAACCTCCTCCGTGTCCACAAACGCGGGCAGCAGGACAACCAAGATTGATATCTAACCAAGGAACTTGTAAATGATTAAGGTCTTTCACCAGATCATCAGTATACGCTGTATAGGATGTGAGAATCTGATACATGGTCTTGGCCTGAATCTCAGGCTTTTGAAAAAGCTCTTTTCCAAAATGTTTGATCAGATGTTTGGAGGGGTAGCGGCCAGCTCCTGGGGCCCGAAGAAAATCACAGGCAAGGTAATCCCATTCAGGATAAAGTCTTAATATAAGCTTTCTGAAGTTCTCATCTGTAATGCCTTCAAGAGGGGCAAAAAAGATCGAGCCTTTTTTAACTGGAGTTAGAAGATCTCTTGCGTTCATATAAGTGTAATAACAATTTTTCGAGGGCCACCGTGATTTCTAAATTCACAGAGGTAGATCCCTTGCCATGTTCC
The DNA here is from genome assembly GCA_035306925.1 of Bacteriovoracaceae bacterium. GTDB lineage: Bacteria > Bdellovibrionota > Bacteriovoracia > Bacteriovoracales > Bacteriovoracaceae > Peredibacter. The sequence continues at coordinate 10,395 of DATGND010000011.1, forward strand.
CAAGGCCAATTTGCCCTGAAAAATAGGAATTGTCACACTAGAACCTGCAATAATGGATTTTATATGTGCCGGCATATCATCCGGTCCTTCCAGAGTGTGCTCATAGTAGGGCATATTCTCTGGGGCCAGATTATCGAAAGCACGATCAAGATCATGACGAACGGTCGGATCGGCATTCTCGTTGATGCTTAAGGCGGCAGAAGTATGTTGAATGAAAATATGAACAATACCGGTATGGTGACTGTCTTTAATTAACGTTTCAATTTCATCAGTTATAAGATGAAAGCCTTTAGGGCGAGCTTTGAGAGTATGATAAATTTGCTGACTCATAAAAAAAGAGGGCCTTATTCAGGCCCTTTATCTGGTTCAATTTGCGATTGCATGTAATTCTGTAGGCCAATAGAACGGATAAGATCACGCTGAGTTTCTAGCCAGTCAATGTGATATTCTTCTGATTTTAAAATCGAGAGGAATAGATCGCGAGTGGCATAATCACCTTCGTCCTCACTAAGTTTAATAAACTTTTTGAGGTTTTGGATGGCCTCATACTCAACTTCCAAATCTGCTTCAATAATTTCTGAAACATCCTGACCGATTCTGATTTTATTAAGTCTTTGAAGATTAGGAAGACCTTCCAAGAATAGAATTCTTTTAATCACTTGGTCGGCGTGCTTCATTTCATCAATGGAAGCTTCGTATTCTAACTTACCAATTTTTTCCAGACCCCAGTTTTGTAACATGCGGGCGTGAAGAAAATATTGGTTAATAGCTGTTAGTTCTTGAGTAAGAACTGTATTTAATGCGTCGATAATATTAGCTGAACCTTTCATAACCACCTCATTGGATTAACTATTACATAACATCATAGGTGAGTGGGAAGAAAGAAGCAAAAGAGTTCAAGTAGCCGAAGAATTGTTTGGATTATCTTTCATTTCGAGAGGAGTTCTGGCGGCCTGTTCTAGTAGAGTATTGACTGCATCTTCAACGCAAACTCCACAGTCAGTTCCTACACCAAGGGCCTTAAGGATTTCCTTGGGATTAGAAGACTTCCGTGAATTAACGGCGTCTTGGATTTGCTTATCAGTGATACCTTTACAAACACAAATATACATAACTCATTCCTAAAACTAGTCCTAGTATACACATGTTCGGTATATCTAACAATAGTTTTAGTAAATATTTACTTGTTTGAGTCTGTATACGTAATTCTAAGAAGTTAACGATCTTTTAAGAATTTAAGAAGCTTAAAGATGCCCAGTGTTGAAACGGACCACTTAAGTTTTTCTTCCCAGATCAAGCTTTCCAGCTCCTCCGGAGTGAAGGCCTTGATGGCCAGAATAACATCTTCTCCGTCGGGGTTAGGAAGCTTGTCATGAACGAGTTCTTCACCCACAAAAAAATACTGGCTAGAGTTAATGGTTCCGGTGCTATTAATCGTTAGCAGGGGAGTGATTTTTTTAGCACGAAAGCCGATTTCCTCCTGCATCTCACGTTGAGCGTTTTCTAATGGAGTTCCGAGTTTTGGTTCGAGAATACCAGAAACAGGTTTTAGTCGAACATTGGGTGTTTCATGGGGTCTTACTTCTTCAATAAGAAGAATCTTACCTTCATCCGTTATGGGAAAAATAATAACTCCATCAGGAACAAAGCATCTTTCCCAGATGGCGCCATTCATTTCTTCTTCTGTTACTTGAATGATTTGCCCTTTATAAACTTCTTTCTGCATTGAAGGTCTCCAAAATTTCTCTTACTCGTTCTCCCATCTTCTCATTGATTTCGTGCTTCGTATTCGGAAGTGATTCCCAGTGAGACCATAGAGCGAGATGCTTTATCATATCAAAGTTTTTAAAAGATGCCTCGGGAGAAAGAATCTCATCATTTTCTCCATGTAGTCCAATCAAAGGAAAATGCAGCTTTTCTTGAATGAGTGTATTGCGAAACTCGCAGCCAAGTCCAATGACCAGCTCCGTATTGGGATGGTCAGAGCCCACGAGAGGGGCCAGATAGCCGCCTTGAGAAAAACCGATAATAATGAGCGGTAACCCC
>DATGND010000012.1:0-3089 GCA_035306925.1 Bacteriovoracaceae bacterium
ATGTTGATTATTAGCCGTGACTACATAAGACCTTTGAGGCTTTAAGAGGGAAGGCCTCTCATCTCCTTCCAGAAAAGCTGGATTGAGAAACTCAGTGCTACTCATTTCTCTTACCCCAAAAGGATCAACTTCATTTTTATAGGTTTTTCCCACCATTCGGTAACCAATTTGCCCTTTAGTGTCGGCAAACACATAGTTCCAGGAAGGCACCCCTACTGACGATAATAATTGATCGACTTCATCCACATCAATTTTTTTATGTAACTCAAACATGGGTAGAATCTCAGAGGCATCCAGATTATAACCACTCCACCTGAGAATAATAGGGCCCGCTCCAGAAACCTCCAGAGGAAGCACTGGATATCTGTCTTTAAATTTTTCAATAGATTTAAAAAAGAAAGGTAGTTTTAAGAAACCTAACTTAAACCAGATAACAGGTCTGCTAGAGCTAATTTCTTTTTTATCAAGATCATTGATGATAATTGAATCTGCAGAATTAAGATAAGAGTTGGTTAATCCCCAGGAAACTTTTCCATTAGTTCCACTCGCTATAAAAGGAAGCCCAGGAAGGCTGGCACCAATCACATTGCCTTCTTTACTTTTAAGATTGATCCAATACCAAAATAACGGCGTTTTCAAATCCAAGTGAGGATCATTAGCTAATAGGGCATGTCCACTCTCCGAGCGTTTTGCATCCACCACCCAATTATTTGAGCCTGAATGAGTACCAAACAACTCAGGAAAACTTGCCCACATTTTCATCTCTTTTGATGTTTGAGAAGTTTTCACCGGAAGAGATTCTTTCTTTCGATACTCTCCCTCTTTAAGAATAGTTGTTAGCCAAGGAGTCTTATTTTCATCGAAGAGTTCCTCTGCATTTGTATGCCAAGAGGTCTTCTCCTGCTCCTTAATATCAAAGAAAAAAGTTTTTTTTGTCTGATCAAAACTTTGCAGTAAAAGAACGGCCACTGAATGAACCGGTTCCCAGGCCGCTGGCGTATATCCAAGTTCAATAAACTCCTCTGCCTTTTGACCTTCCTTAAAACCTTCATTCACCCCCGAGGAATAATGCTCTAATAACTTTTTATACTCTGGAGGAAAGTTTTGATAAAGATTCAATGCTAATGAAGGAAGATCCAATAGCCTCATCATAAAGTCATTTTTTATATGCTTATAGCCTAAGACTTCCGCATTGGTCCCGTAAGCAAAACGGCGAAAGTAATCCATCTGCCAGGCCCTATCCATTCCATGATGGTAACCAAAACAGTAATAATATTCTTCGGTGGATTTTACTTCTTGATGAGGGATACCCATTTCATCGTATTGGGCCTTACATGGAGAATTTGCCTTCACAGTAAATGAGAAAAACAAAGTAGCGACGAATAATAGTTTCATTTAAATCATCCTAAATAAGCATTGGTAAGATTATTTAAACAAAACTACTCAGGGACGTCACCACTCTTATTGGATTTTAGGATATCTAAGACTTCTGCATCTGTTGTCTGCTTGAAATCATCATACCAGCTACCTACTCCCATAAAATGAGGAGGCGTTTCTAAAAGAATAATTTCATCACATAACTCTTTTAAATAGCTATGCACCGTACGTGGCCCTACAGGTGCAGCAAAAATCAGTTTCTGAGGCTTAAATTTTCTTAGATATTTTGCTGCAGCAGAAGCGGTAACTCCTGTAGCAAGTCCATCATCAACAATAATAATAATTCTACCAGGAGGAATCTTTAACTCCTCCCCTCGATATTCCTTGATCCGCCTTTTTAACTCCTCTCGTTCAGTATGAACAATGCTTTGAACTTCTTCACTTTCAGTATCAAACAACTCTGCAGCAGGAGCAAAAAAACATTTTTCATCTTCACTCATGGCCCCAATGCCGTATTCTGGGTCAATAGGAGACCCGATCTTTCTAACAATAACCACTTGTAAGGGACAATTAAGAATTTTAGCAACTTCAGCTGCCGTAACAACTCCCCCTCTAGGGAGCCCAATAATAATAGGATTTTCAAAATTCTTCGCCAGAAGAAACTCACCAAGCTTTCTTCCACCATATTCTCTATTTTTAAATAGCATAAGACTATCCTAGGAAAAACCTGTCTCAAAACCTGTTTTGGATAGAGGCTTATTTTTTAACTTGGCCACGGCTAATTCATTTTTTACTTCAATGACACCTATAATATTCTCTATGCATCTTCTGGCCTCTACGATCTCTTCCTGAGTAGGGACAAAACCTCTCAGAGTAACAACTCCATTCTCTACCTGAATCTCTATCGCTGAAGAATCAACAGAATAACTTTTAAAAAGTTTCTCTTCTACCACTTCTCGTAGGCCTTCATCGGTCTTCTTCACTCTATTTTGTTTAGGACTCATAAGACCTCCTGAGATCATTAAATCAATAAATCTGCAAGGGCAAAACTTAGGAGTGGCCTAAATTTATAAAACTAAATGAATAATGATTAATGTTAGAATTTATAAAACTCTTTTGACTGACTAAACGAGTTTGAAATCATAAAACTTAAGTTCATTTGAGGAGATATAATGGAAATAAGAAAACTCAGTGAGCTTAAGGCCACTAATCCCTATTTACGTCTGGGAACAGATGTCTCAGAACTAGAAAAGTCTATTCAAGCTTTAGGACTTATTGCTCCGCTGGTTATCTCAGAAGATAATGTCATACTAGCAGGGGCAAGAAGATATCAGGCCCTGTTAAATTTAGGTTATACGGAAGCTCCAGTAATCATTGTTCAAAAAGGTGAACTGGAAAAAGAACTTATCTCGATTGATGAGAACCTCGTCAGAAAAGATTTATCTAAGATTGAAATTGAATCCCATCTCAGAAGGGCCAAGGAGATATACCAAAGCCTCAATCCTGTTGAGGAAATCGAAGAAGAGGAAAAAGTAGAAGCTTCTCCTTCACTGGATGACGAAGAAACAAAAGTGATAAAAAAGGAAGTACTTCCTGCTCAAAAGTTTCTAAGTATGGTTTCAGAAAAAACAGGACTCTCCCCTAAACAAATCCATCAGGCCATTATTCGTGATGAAAAAGCTTCGACCTCGGTAAAGGAAGCCAGAAAGAGC
>DATGND010000013.1:0-16828 GCA_035306925.1 Bacteriovoracaceae bacterium
AGTAACGAGAGAACTGACAGTGGTCTATGAGCTTCAGGCCAATAATTATGGAACAAAATTTATCAGAGATATTAAGGCCAGGGTTGATGGAAAGGAAATATCTCACCCTATGATTAGCTTTGAAGTTCTTAAAGAGCCTCAAGTCGCTCCTGATGTTTTTGTTATGGTCGATGTTCCGAAAACGGATGTCTTCGTTGGAGAGGGAATTGTTGCCAGGTACTATCTATATTCTAAAGTGTCTGTCAGTAATTTAGATGTAAAAAAATATCCTAAGCTTAATAATTTTTTAAAACGTTATCTACAAGAGCCTGATAGATCGGAAAGAGTCAGTGTTGATGGCGATGTTTATATCAGAAATCTTATCTACGCTGCTAAACTGTTTCCAGAAAAACCTGGTGCATTAAAGATTGATCCTCTTTCTTTGAGTGTTACTTACTCTAAAAGAAATGTGAATGATCCTTTTAACGTGTTCTCCTCACCTCGCGATATGAGAACAAGAACAATCTCTAGCGAGACAGTAAATCTTAATGTTCTCCCTTGGCCAACTCCTGTACCTAAGGACTTTACCGGTCTGGTTGGTAAACATGATTTCACGCTTAATATGAGTCAGTCTAAATTGGTTGTTAACCAACCTCTTGAAGTAACTCTGTCAGTAAGTGGTCCTGGAGCCTTAGAAAATTTTGAAGCTCCAAAATTATTGGAGAATAAATCTTTAGAAGAGTTTGAATCGAATGGAGAGCTGAAAATTCAGGACACTGATTTAGCGACAAAAGTTTTCACTTATACCTATCTGGCAGCTGCTCCGGTGGAGATTCCCAAAGAACAAATCACTTTCTCGTATTTAGATCCAACGACTGCACAGTATGTGCAGGTGCACTTGGATCGTGGAGAGCTCTATATTGGCGGACAGGCAAGAAGTGAAAGAAGTAAAACCAGTAAACCTGCAACCACTAGAGATTCCGATACAAAAATAGATTCACAAGACGTCATCGAATTAAAAGATTTAGCTTCAAATTTTAGTTGGAAGAAGTGGCAAAATTATATCAATGCAGCTTTAGGTCTAGGGGCGATTGTTATTCTCTTAAGCTTCACAGGGCTCGGCATAAGTCGCAATGTTGGAAATAAGGTTATTGTCCCGGCGCATTTTAAAAAGAATTTTGATTATCACAGCTTTGTTCAGTGGTTAGCGCCCGTTATGGTTCAGGAAGCAAAATCTCCTAAAGAAGTCATTAATGAGCTAGAAATAACAGATGAAGCAAAAAAGTATTTTGAAGACTTACTGGACTCTTCAGATGTTTCTAAGTTTTCAATCAATAAAAAAGATTATAATTATGCTTATAAAGAAAAGCATTTTAAGGAATTAGCGTCAAAAATTGAGAAGTACAATGAAAGTCATTCATAAGATATCAGATATACCGAGTGAAGAAAAACTTGGACTTACCATTGGGAATTTTGATGGTGTTCATATTGGGCATCAATATCTTTTGAGTGAAATTAAAAAGAAGTGTGTTGCTAATGGCCTTTCATTTGTAGTGGTTACTTTTGTTCCACATCCTCAAAAAATATTATGTCCGGGAAAGGAAAGATTTCTCATTAACAGTTATATGCATAAAAGAGAACTGTTAGAAAAGCAAGGTGTCGACTATCTCATTGAGATTGAGTTTAATCGTGATTTTTCTACACTCGCTCCTCAAGACTTTCTCAGAAATTATCTTCTCACTCACCCTGGTTTAAAAGACATCTACCTGGGATACGATTTTGCTTTTGGGGCGAATAAAGAGGGAGATTTCGATATAGTTAGAGAAACATGTAAAGGGTGTAATGTTGAAGTTCAGCCTAAGTTTGAATTTAAAAACAAGACCGTGTCATCGACTTTAATTCGTAGCCTAATTAATAATGGTGAATTAGGCGAAGTTCAGTCAATTCTTGGAAGACCTTTCAGCCTTGAAGGAACTGTTATCAAAGGTGAGGGCAGAGGAAAGAAAATCGGGTTTCCTACCGCTAATATTCTTGTATCCACAGACCTGATTATTCCGAGTAAAGGGGTTTATGTTAGTCGAACCACTAACAAAGGGATGACTTATAACTCCATTACCAATATTGGAAATAACCCTACCTTTAATGATAACGATGATATTTTTATCGAAACTCATCTTTTCGATTTTGATGACTTCCTCTACGGAGAGAAAATTATAGTGGAGCTGTATCAAAAAGTCCGAGATGAAAAAAAGTTTTCATCAGTAAATGAATTGATTGAGCAGATTAGAAAAGATATAGCAGCGGCAAAAGAATATTTGTGTCAGTAAAACTAGCTCTTGTTGGAAAAAATATTTCACATTCTCTTTCTCCCCAACTGCAAAAAGAGATTTGGGGAGATAAGCTTTCAAGTTATGACTTAATTGATGTAGATAACATCGATGACTTACCCTCATTACAAGAACTTGCTAAAACTTATCAGGGGATTAATATAACGACTCCTTATAAAGAAGCTTATGTAGGGCAAGTTGAAATTGAGTCCGAAGTGGCACGGCAGATTGGTGCTATTAATACCATTAGCTTAATCGATATGAGTGCAATTAATAGCGATGCAGTAGCGGTAGAAAAAATTCTCAAGCAATACTTCGAACTCATTCCTCGCTTGAAGGTTCATCTTTTAGGTGATGGAGTTATGGCCCGCATGACGGTGCTGGTTTGCCAGAAATTGGGAATTGATTTTGATCAGTACACCCGGAAAGCCCATGGCGATTTAACTCATCTTGATCTTTCAATGCTTAACTCAAATGATCTAGTAATCAATAGTTGTTCTCGATCATTCGTCTTTAAAGGAGACATTTCTTCTGATTGTCATTTTTGGGATTACAATTATTCCTTTCCTCAACATTCTGACTTATCTCATAAAGTAAAATCCTATCAAGATGGTCAGCCTCTCTTACGTGATCAGGCAATAAGTGCTGCAGAGTTTTGGCAGCAAAAATCTAAAATAAATTATTAAAATTCCGAAGAGGTTACTATAAAAGCAAAGGTTTATAGTAATGATCAGACAGGAGTTTATTGACTTAGTGACCAATACGGGGATGGCAACTCTCAAAGAGATGAAGCGTCTTTCTATTGGTAAAGAAGATGAGATCTCTGAGTTTGACTTACTGGCCATGCCTCACTTCGATGAGAATAAGTTTGCAAAAATTTGTTCTGAAAAGTTCAACATTCCGTTTATTGATTTAAAAAATGCGAAGGTGCCGGTAGATACACTTTCTTCATTGAAGAAAAGATATGTGATTAAGTATCGTGCTCTTCCTATTCAGAAAACAGCTAATAAAATTACACTTGCTACCTTTGATCCATCTGTCGTTGAAAGTGCAACGAAAGAATTATCAAGTGTCTTTAAAAAACAAGTTGATTTTATTTTAACGAATATATCAGCATGGAGAAAACTCTATTCTGGAGTTAGGGAATCTGTTGATGAGTTAATCAATAACATTCAGGAAGTTACTAACGCTAGTACCGTAGAAGAAAATATCAAGGCTGAAGATATTTCTGATGACGTGGTGACTTTTGTGAATAGGATGCTTGCTGAAGCTTTTGTGAAAAAGGCTTCCGATATTCATATTGAACCTTATGAAAGAATATTTAGAATCAGATTCCGTGTGGATGGTAACTTGATAGAAATCGCGCAGCCTCCTAAGGGCATGCTTGCTCCGGTTATTTCCCGTGTGAAGATTATGTCTCAGATGGATATCTCGGAGAAGAGAAAACCTCAGGATGGACGTATCAAACTTCTAATTGGTGGTAAGCCAATTGATTATCGAGTTTCTTCGCTTCCAACTTTGTTTGGTGAAAAGATAGTTCTACGACTTCTGGACTCATCTAACCTTCAGCTTGATATGACTAAGCTAGGATTTGAGCAGAAACAATTGGATATCTTTCTTGAAGGGATTCATAGACCTTATGGAATGTGTCTTGTAACCGGGCCTACTGGTTCAGGGAAAACAACTACTTTGTATTCTGCTATCGCGGAATTGAATACGCCTGATACTAATATTTCAACAGCAGAAGATCCTGTTGAGTTTAACTTGGAAGGAATTAACCAGGTGAACGTCCGTAAAGAGGTAGGGCTTACATTTGCTACCGCTCTAAAAGCATTCTTGCGACAGGATCCGGATATTATCATGGTGGGAGAGATTAGGGATTTGGAAGTGGGAGAAATTGCTGTTGAAGCTGCACTAACAGGTCACCTTGTTTTATCAACACTTCATACTAACGATGCTCCTGCTACGGTAACTCGTCTTCTTAATATGGGGATTGAACCGTTTCTGGTAGTAGCAGCACTTAATGTGATTGTGGCACAAAGACTATGTCGTAAAATTTGCCTTAATTGTCGTGAAGAAAAAAAGGTGAGTGTAGATGAGTTAATTGCCTGCGGATTTGCACCTGCCTCTGCTTCAAAGATTAAAGTCTATCACGGTAGAGGCTGTGAAGTTTGTAACAACTCAGGTTATAAGGGACGACTTGCTATTTATGAAGTTTTACAAGTGACACCGAAGGTACGTGAGCTAATTCTAAGAAATGCTTCAACTGATGACATTAAAAAACAGGCCATCAGAGATGGTATGAAAACTTTGAGGATGAGTGCTCTTACTAAGGTTGCTCAGGGGCTAACGACATTGGAAGAAGCTGTTAATAATTCTGCAGCTGATCAGCTTTAATGAAAGCGGAGTATTTATATGAGTAGTAAACAGGATCAAACACAAACTCAGACACAGACTAAAACGTCTCATGAAGGAGTTGCCAATCTTCAAATTCAACAACTGTTTAAAGTGATGGTTGATAGTGGAGCATCCGATTTACATATAACTGTTGGTTCTGCTCCGGCCATGAGGGTGAGTGGTGATATTGTTAGAGTTAAGGTTGGAGCTCTTACTCCGGATGATACTAAGAGGCTTGTTTATCAAATTCTTACTGAGAAACAAAAAGCTGAGTTAGAGAAGAACCTGGAGCTGGACTTCTCTTTTGGAATTAAGGGGCTTGCTCGTTTTCGTGCAAACGTTTTTTATTCAAAGAGCTCTGTTGCCGCAGTTTTCCGTTTAATTCCAAGTCTTATTCCTGACTATGAAGCCTTGAACTTACCACCTGTGCTTCTAGAGATGGTAAACGTTTCTTCAGGACTATTTTTAATTACAGGGCCAACAGGTTCGGGTAAGTCGACGACTCTGGCATCAATTATTGATAAATTAAATACCAATACATCTAGACACATTATTACACTGGAAGATCCTATCGAGTTTGTTCACCAGCACAAAATGTCTTTGGTGAATCAAAGAGAGATTGGAGTTGATACAAATAGTTTTGCCAGAGGGATTAAGTCATTGCTAAGACAAGACCCGGATATTGTTCTCATTGGGGAGCTTCGAGACCCGGAGACAATTGAAGCGGCATTAACTATCGCAGAAACAGGTCACATTGTTTTCGGTACACTTCATACCAACTCAACAATTCAGACGGTAAACCGAATCATTAACGTGTTTCCAAGTGACCAACAAGAACAAATCAGAACCTTGTTGTCTTTCGTACTTCAAGGAGTAGTGGCACAGCAGCTACTTCCTAAACTTCCTAAGGGACGATGTATGGTTCAAGAGATTTTACGAATTACTCCGGCCATCAGAAACCTTATTCGTGAGGATAAAATTCACCAGATTTATTCTCAGATGCAAATTGGGCAGGAGGAGACTGGTATGAATACCATGAATCAACATATTAAAAAACAATTAGACTCAGGTCTTATCACTCCGGAGACGGCCATGGCCTACTCTAATAACCCTGAAGAATTAGCTCGTATGCTGGGACTTCAAAAGAAGTAATAAGTTATGCCTAAGTTTCGTTATCAAGGATTTACAGCAGAAGGAAAGAGAATCGAAGGAAGTATCGATGCAGATACTGTTCAAGATGCTAAGAAACTTCTGCGTAGGCAAAATATACGTGCTACAAGGGTTATCGCACCCTCAATCTTTGAATTAGATTTAGGTGAGTATCTTGCAGAGAAAGGATTATCTAAACCTTTCGGGCAAGCAGAGTTAATGCGTTTTACTCGTCAGCTTTCTATTCTTATTAATGCTGGTGTACCTATACTTGAAAGCCTGGAGATACTTGGTAAACAAGAACAGAATGCCAGTCTAAAGAAAGTTATCCGCAATATCACCATGAGCGTAGAAGAAGGTAAATCTCTATATGATTCTATGCTTGGACAAATGGGCTTTAGTAAACTTTACTGCTCGCTAGTTAAGGCAGGAGAAGCGGCCGGTATTTTAGATGGTATTCTCGTTAAACTTGCAGAGTTTTTAGAAAGAGCTGAAAAAATTAAAAAACAAGTTAAAGGAGCTCTTACCTATCCCGTTATCGTTTTTGTTGTGGGGATCTTAGTGGTCTTCGCTCTTATGACCTTTGTTGTTCCACAGTTCGTTTCTATTCTTCAGGAAGGGAATCAGGAGATTCCTTGGGTTACGCAAGTAGTGATTGATATTTCAGATTTTTTCCGTGAATACACTTTGCTTTTAATTGTGGGACTTTTTTGTTCAGCTATCGTTTTTTTAAACTATATCAAAACGACAACAGGTAAAAAGCAATGGGATCTTTTCACGATGAAAGCACCGTTGTTTGGAATTCTTATTATCAAAGGAAACCTTGGTTCTTTTACAAGAACTCTAGCTACCATGCTTTCTGCCGGTGTCCCTATCATCGACTCTTTAGAAATATGTATTGAAACTTTAGACAACACTCAAATCGCCAAAGACCTTGAAAAAGTTCGTCGTGCTGTTATTGAAGGTAAGTCCATTACAGAACCTTTAGGAAGAATTAAGTACTTTCCTCCGCTAGTTACGCAGATGATTAAAGTAGGTGAATCAACTGGTAACCTCGATCAGATGCTTATTAAAGTAGCGGATGTGTTTGAAGAAGAAGTAGAAGACTTAGTTCAAAACCTGACCAAACTAATCGAGCCTTTAGTGCTAGTGGTACTCGGGGGAATGATCGGATTTGTGTTGATTGCTATGTATCTTCCAATCTTTATGTCTGCAGGCGGAATCGAGTAATGCCAAGAAAGTTTGGCAGGCCGAGAAAAATTAACTTTTCTGCCTCTTTTTAAACATTTGAAAAGTGATAGAATTAGGAGTGAAAACGATTAGTTATTACAATAAGGACCATCTTACTGGATCTTAATTTCGGTAAGAATCTTTAAGTCTCTTAAGGGCTTTTATTCAAGGAGTGTGTATGAATGAGTTATTAAAAACAAAAAAGCAAGACGGGTTTACCCTCGTCGAGCTCATGGTGGTGGTGGCCATTATTGGTCTTCTCTCGGCGGTAGCCGTTCCTAACTTTAAAAAGTATCAGGCACGTGCCAAGGTAACAGAAGCAAGACTTCAGCTAGCAGCTCTTTATACTGCAGAGTCAGCTTTTTATTCAGACTTTAACATGTATGCCAACTGTCTTCGCTACATGGGTTATGATCCAGATCCAGAAAGACATAATAGATACTATGCCATTGGTTTCTTCGCAGGAGCTCAAACCAGAGCAACGAACGCCGTACAAAATGCTCAAGCATCTGGGTTGAACGCGGCTTCCTGTCCTGCAGATGGAGCGATTACTAATGGTACTGGTGGTGCAGCTCTGGGTAGTGCCGATAATACTACTGCTAACGCCACTCATTTCTTTGCTTTCAAAGGTATCGGTAGTACTCGTGCTAGCGATGCAACAGCTATTGGTGGTAACGCTGCCATTGCAGCTGGGACTTGTAACAGAGCCACTTTAGCGGAAGCAGCTCCAACAGGAAACTGTATTGGAACTCAGGCGGACTATGATACTCAAGTTTTCGTAGCTGCAGCAGTAGGATTCATCTCTGCTTCTCACTTGACAGGAGCCACTGCTTCTTCTCTTACAATTGATTCAAATAAAAACCTAAGAACAGTTGTTACTGGTTATTAATTTGATTTAGCTAAGGGGGACGATTATTCGTCCCCCTTTTTTTTGGGTAGATGTATGCGATAGGGAACAAACTTTTTAGGCGCCCTCCATCCTTCAGATGTTTTGATATAGCGCTTTCCTTCGGCATCTAAAAGATCACAGTTATCTTTGCCTTCATTAAGACACTTAAGATCCCGTTCAGCTTTTAAGGCATAGAAGTCGGTGATAAGTTTTTTGAGTAAAACTTCATCCTTTTCTCTTTGAATATTATGCCAGAGATAGTTTAGTGCGAAGTCGTAGTTGGCGGTTGTTTCAAAGCGAAGCTTGTTAATGATGAGTTTTATGGATAATGGTGTTCGTGGATGATCTGCGATTTTTTCAAGATAAGTTAGACCTTTCTCAAATTCACCCATTTCAAAATAATAATTAAATCCTTGCCGATAATTGAGTTCATAATCATCGGGATAATGTACAAGGCCTTTATTGAAAATATCAGCAGCTCCTATCATATCGTTTTTTACAATCGATAAGTACATCCCCCCCCAAAGATAATTGTGATAAAACAAGGGGTCTAATTCTGAAATAGTATCAAATCTGAGATACATCCAGTTTTGTCGGTCTTGCTGATTATAATGAGCAGAGTCAGATTCTAGTAATGTTTGAACCCAGAGAACATTTGAGATGGTTCTTTTGTTTCCGATTGAAAGAATTCTCAATAGATCTTTATTGATATTAAGAGCTCTATCTTGCATCTCAATATCAAATATAGGTTTAGAATTTTTTTGATGAAGGTAGATGGCACTTATAAAAAAAAGGGCGGCAATGAAAATCAGGAAATTAGTGTTGCCAAGCTTAGACTTAATCATAATGATTTTATTATGTTGAAATTTAAAGAGATCACCAAGACATTTAAGACGGACTTAACTGCTCAGGCATTTAAAGCTTTGGATCAAGTTAGTTTCGAAATTCCCGAAGGATCCATGGTTGGTTTTCTGGGTGCTAATGGAGCAGGAAAAACGACATCTATTAAAATTATCATGGATTTTATCAGAGCAGATACTGGGTCAATGGAGTTTTCTCCTAAGCTTGGTAGTACTCGAAGTGAAATTTTTAAAAAAATTGGTTTCCTACCGGAAAGACCTTATTTTTATCCTAATCTCACAGGAAGAGAATTCTTGTACTTTTTAGGTGGACTTTCAGAACTACGAAAATCAGAGATAGAACAAAATATGACGAAATGGGCCCCTCGCTTCAAAATCGATCATGCCCTCAATCGTCCACTTAAAACTTATTCCAAAGGAATGCTTCAAAGAATTGGTTTTCTTTCAACTATTCTTCATGATCCAGAGTTTGTTATTTTAGATGAACCTATTTCTGGTCTTGATCCCATTGGAAGAAAAGAGCTTAAAGACGTTATCGTAGAAATTCACCGTGCTGGTAAAACGGTATTTTTTAGCTCTCATATTGTTTCGGATATCGAGGAGATTTGTGATCGAGTGATCTTCTTACAAAATGGGAAGCTCGTTTATGACGGTGGAGTTCAGGCACTTCTTGATAGTCATGAGAAAAAAGATTACCTCGTTAAAATAATGGGGCATGATTTTACACCTGCTACCAAACATCACAGTTTGGTTAAACTTGCAGGAAATATAACGACCTTTCTTATTCACCGAAATGAGAAAGATGAACTACTAAAAGAAATCTTAGAAAAGAAGGCTGACTTGATCGGATTAGAACTGATTAAGCCGACATTAGAAGAAATCTTTTATCACATAAGGTCGAATTAAGATGTTAAATAAGCTTTTTCTTATTTCGTTTTATACATTCAAGGAAATTTTTAAAAGTAAAGTACTACTCATTACTTTATTTATTGGTATCGCTTTGATGGTGATCACTTATGTGGCCACGGAATTCACCTATGGAACACCGGAAAAAGTAGCTCTCGATTTTGGACTGGGCATGCTTTCTTTTTCCTCTTTAGGAATATCCTTATTTTTAGGAGCAACACTACTTCCTAATGAAATTAATTCAAGAACTGTTTATACGGTCATTTCCCGGCCAGTTCCTCGCTGGGTCTTTATTCTGGGCAAAGTTTTAGGATTATCAGCGATTCTCTTTATCAACGTTTTTATCTTATCGGTGATGACTCTTGCCTGTTCTTCTCTTCTGGGAGGAGAAATTAATGCAATGACTATTCTTGCCATTGTATTCAACTGTCTAGAATCCATTCTACTTTTATTGGTGGTGGTATTTCTTTCTCTTTTTCTCAATACGACTCTTTCAACAGTTGTTTCTCTTTTTATTCTTATTCTAGGGCATGCAATTAAAGAGACTCAAACGACCACTTTTGTAAAAGAAAGGGTTTACCTAAATACTTTGTTAGAATTTTACCACATGGTTTTACCGGGCTTTTATAAGCTTAATCTGAAAGACTTTGTTATTTATAAACAAACTCTGGATGGGACTTACTTACTGAGTTCTTTTGCCTATGGAACTTTCTACTCTTTATTTTTACTGTTCATGATTATATTTATTTTTAATAAAAAGAATTTGGATTGATGGAGCCATTTTATAGTGTCTTTATTTTTATTTTGGGGTTGCTGGTAGGAAGTTTTTTGAATGTTGTCATTCTAAGGCTCCCTTTAAAAGAAGATATTGTCTTTAAACGCTCCCACTGCCCTCAATGTAAGGCGCAATTAAAGTGGTACCATAATATACCAGTTTTGAGTTTTATCTTTCTGCGTGGAAAGTGTGGATTTTGTGGTCATCGCATTTCCTGGCGCTACCCTCTCATAGAACTATTAACAGGTCTCATTGCTTTTTGGCTGTTTCCCTTAGATGTCAATCTACAGTCTTTAGGGATGTTCTCTTTTTATTTTTTCATTGCTTGTATCTTGATCTGCCATTTTTTTATAGATCTTGACCATCAACTACTGCTGGATTCTTTAAACCTTTACTTAGGGATTTCTATTTTTAGTTTCGTGGTTCTTCAGTTTCACTGGACTTACTGGCTAATCGGTGGAGCCCTTGGTTTTTTAGGGACCCTCTTTGTGACATGGCTTTTTTATAAAATACGAGGTCAAATCGGTTTAGGAGGAGGGGATATTAAGCTTTTTGGCATTCTAGGAATGTACCTTGGGCCTACAGGTATCATGATGAACATCTTTCTGAGTTGTTTTTTAGGGGCCAGTGTGGGACTGATTCTGATTGCACTTGGAAAAATGACCAAAGATAAACCGCTGGCTTTTGGGCCCGCTATTATTTTAGTAGCAGCATTTCAAATTTATTTCCCGGACTATTATAGTAAGTTACTCTCATGGATTCTTTGATACGCAGTACTAAATCCTTGATAACCCATCAGCGGATTGTCTATAATTAACTAAGTCCATCAAACTATCAAAGACAAGGAAGACTTTGGCAGCCTCATTAAAAGAACAATTAGAATCTTTATTTGCTACTTTCAACTCCGGTGGAGTTGTGGGGCTTGATATTGGTTCTCATAGTATCAAAATTTGCGAATTAGGAGGGGGTTTAGGAAAACTGAAAGTCGATAAGTTTGCGGTCTTACCTCTTTCCGAAGCAGCTATCATCGAAGATGAAATTCAAAAGCCCCAAGAAATTATTCAAGTTGTTAATGAGTTAGTTCAAACAGCGGGAATCAAGTCTAAAAATCTTTGTATTGGTCTTTATGGGCCCAATACCATGACAAAGAGAATGAACGTTCCTGATGGTACAAAAGAAGAGATTGAAGATCATATTCTTTGGGAGTCTGAACAATATATCTCATTTGGTGCAGATGATTCGAAAATTGATTTTTCTATCATTGGGGACAACGAAGGTGGGGGTAAGGATGTTTTAGTAGCTGCTGCTCATCACGATATTATTGAAAGTTATACAGCTCCATTACGTGATTCCAAGTTCAACGTTAAATATGTTGATCTCAATGTCTTGGCCTTATCCAACGTGTTTGAAGAAGTCGTTAGAGATGATCTAGAAGCCTATTCGGAAGGTACGCTCATTTTGGATCTAGGGGCACAGAGTACCAAGATTGTAGTCTATAAAAGAGGTGGTCCATTATTTACTAAAGAACTACCAATTGGTGGTGGCTTAATAACTGAAGAAATTCAGAGACAAATGGCCGTTAGCTATGAAGAAGCAGAAGATTTAAAAACTTCTTATGATAGTAATGGTAACCTTCCGGAAGAAATTCTTGCTATTGTTCAGTCTCAAATTGAGATTCAAGTAGCGGAGATAAAAAAGAATATCAACTTTTACATCACTCAAGGTTCGGCGGAGAAAGTAGAGTATTGCTTTATCACAGGGGGAAATTCATTGACTCCTGGAATGCTTGAAGCTCTCGTAGAGGCAACAGGTTTAGATATTCAGCGCTTAGAACTCTTTGAGAGTATTAAAATAGATGAGTCGCATTTTGATTTAAGCCAAGATGAGTTCAATGCCATCGCACCAACTGTTATTGGCCTGGGTATGAGGAGATTTTAATGATTCGAATAAATCTTGCTCATTCAAAAGGTCAGGTGGATCTTGCCAACGTTGGAGGGCTGGATCTCTCTAAGATTAAGATTAAAGCAGTTATTATTGCCATTATATTACTCTATGTCCCTGACATGACATTTATTCCAATGTGGCAGACTGAAAGAGAGGAACTACAGGCTCAAATAAATCAAAAGAACGCTGTTTACTCTGATCTCAGAAAGAAAGTAGATGAGGGTAAAACTTATGAGCAACAAATTAAAGAACTTCAGGCCCAAGAGGAGAACTTGGGACAAAAGTTAGTAGCCGTGAAAGAGGCTATTTCTGAAAAAAAGAATCCTGCAGCTCTTCTTCTATATATAGCTCGAAATACACCTGATGATTTGTGGTTTACCGAACTGACCATGAAAGATAATGAACTTATCATTAAAGGAGAGGCTTTAAATTACCCAAGTGTGGGTGAGTTTGTTTCTAATATTTCAGCTTCAGTTTTTATTGGCAGCTCTAATATCATCCGTACTGCAAGTAAGGTGAGGGATGACGATAAAAAGAGAGTTGAGGAGTTTGAAATAAAATTTATTATCTCGAGGTTTGAGCAATGAAAGAACTATCTGGAAAATTATTTGCTCAGCTTCACGTTTTTATTTTTCTCTATATGCTCTACGGTGTTTGGGTTGCCTGGGATGAGCATTCGATGACGGTTACCGATCTTCAAAGTCGGCTTGAAACTATTGAAAGAAATACAGCGGATAGCCGTAGAAGATTAATTGAAATTGAAGAGTTTGTTAAAAAGATCGATGAGTATCAGTTGCGAGTCGAAGAGGTTGCTAAAAATATTGAAACTGTTCAAAAGCAATTACCTTCTACAACTAATGATTCGGAGATTATTTCTTTCTTTAACCAGGAAATTGACTCGTTAAACATGAAAGAAGCGAATATGAATCCTGGAGAAGAAAAGCAGTTGGCTTATTTTATTTCAAAAAATTATAGTATGTCTGCTAAAGGAACTTATTTGCAGTTTCTCGTTTTTTTCGAAAGGATTGGAACGGCTTCAAGAATTTTTAACGTTCCGGAACTCAGCTTGAAGGTAATCTCAGATAACAAGAGAGGCCGTTTCCAAATGATTGAGGGAAGTGCCAGTATTCAAGCTTATCGTTATAATCCAGGGTTTAAAGTAGAAAGAGGTTTTACTAACCCTCCAACAGGAGAGAAGAAGTGAAATCTTTATTATTATTGATGCTCTTTTCTGGCTTAGTGTTTGCCCAAGATAATGTCGAAAAAATCTTCGACAAGAAAACAAAAATTGAAAACCCATTGGACCTTCGAGACCCTTTCCGTGCACCTATTATGAAAAGAGAGCGCAGGGATGGTTTAACTGACCAAAACATTCAAACTCCTGAAGAGATTTTACAGGGAATAAACGTAGCAGATATCATCGTTCATGGAGTATTAATTGGAAAAGAGCGGAGGGCTTACATTAAGAGCAAGCAAAAAGCAGATGTTCATCCAGTTCTTGTCAAAGAGGGCTATCGGATTGGCCCTGATCGCGTGGAAGTAAAGGCAATTCTCCCGGGAGGGATAATTTTGGTAGAAAAAATGGTTAACGTTTACGGACAGGAAGAATATTTAGAAACAGTTATACCAATTACCAAATAAAAGACTACAATAAGATTAGGCGACAACTTTTAAGGAAGAAAGTATGAAGAAAGGATTTTTTCTATTTGCCTTAATGATTCCACAATTTTTATGGTCTCAGGAAATTAAGACCGTAAACTTTGTTCAGGAAGGTGAGATATCAAAATTGATCATTGAAGCTGATAAGCAGGTAGTGGCCGATCGCTTTCATGTTCAGGAAGATAAACAAATTATTCTAGATCTCAAAAACGTAAAGATCTCCCCTAAGCTCTTAAGAGGAATTGATACTTCTGAGTTTCCAGGATCTACCGTTTATATTTCTGGTTATAAAAAACCTGGATCCCAGAATGATGTTAGATTTGCTGTTCAGCTACGTGATAACGTTCGCTCCATTCTTGAAGTAAATAACAATCAGGTCATTCTTAATATTGAAAATCGCTTTGGGGTTTTCTCCAGAGATAAAATCAGAAATGTTGAAGCCAGAAAAGATTCTCTTCAAACAGAAATTGAAGACACTGTTACTTTGAATGTTCCTAAATCAGACAGTATTGAAGATATTCTTGATAATCTGGTGTTATCTGGCCCTAAGAAATATGTTGGAAAAAGAATTTCCATCAATGTTCGCGATATGGCCGCCACTGATATTCTACGAATGATTGTTGATGCTGCCGGTCTGAATCTTATTATGGATCCTAGTGCCGCAACTTCACCAGAGCTAAGCTTAACATTGACCAATGTCCCTTGGGATCAGGCCCTTGACACTGTTCTGCAACTATCTGGATTGGTTGCTGATAAAAGTGCCAACATTCTAGTGGTCAAAACAAAGAAAGCAGCTGAAGAAGAAAGAGCACAGCGACTTCGAGAAGAAGATCAGAAACAAGAACTTCTTCCAAGATTAACGAAGGTCTTCTTAATCAACTATGCTAACCTTGATGATCTAGAGAAAATTATTAAGGACTATATCGACGAAAAGCAATCATCTTTACAAAAAGATGTTCGTACTAACTCGTTAATTGTCAGAGACACTCCTGAGGGACTGGAAAGAATTAAGAAAATTATTGATGTTCTTGATACGCAAACACCACAAGTTCTAATTGAGTCTAAAATTGTTGAAGCTACCGAGAACTATTCAAAAAGAATCGGTCTTCAGAGAGGGATCTCCTTTGGTTACGATCCTGTAAGCCAGTATGGAGATGCTGATGGACCAGGGTTCTCTTTTAGTACAGCTCCTACTGCTAGCGCTCCAGGATTTATGGGTGCAACAATTGCTATTTATAAGAGACTACTAAACCTGGACTTCAATCTACAATTAATGGAATCAGAGGCTAAGGGTAGAATTATTTCTACTCCTAAAGTAGTGACTCAAAATAAAGTTGAAGCAACCATCACTAGTACAGAAGAAACAAGTTATCGAGTTCAGCAACAAGCTACTGGTAACAACGTGGCCATGGCTACTTTTGAAAAAGTGTCTGCCGATTTGACTTTGAAGGTAACCCCACATGTAACTAACAGTGGTGCAGTGATCATGGACATTGATCTTAAAAAGTCAGCTTTCGGGGCCCGTCCAACTTCGGATTCTCCACCTGATCAAACCAGCCGAAATATTAAAACAAAGGTTTTAGTAGATAACGGTTCGACTATTGTGATCGGAGGACTATATCAGACTTCGACTCTTGAGACGGTTTCCGGTATCCCATTTCTTAAAGATTTACCTCTTCTAGGGTGGTTATTTAGAACACCACAGGCTCCTGATACAACGAAGAATGAGTTAATCATTTTCATGACTCCAAGAGTGATGAACACTGAAGCAATGGGAATGAGTCAACGTCAGGCGAACCTCTCGGAAACTTCATCGAGTACAGAGCTTTAAGAGGTATCCGTGGCCAAGAAAAGTTCAAGTCTGTTAGTCAAATATCAGACGATGTATGACAAAAATCCACGATCCAGAGTCTTCGCTCCCTTAGCGGAAAGCTATCGGAAGTTGGGTCTTTTGGATGAAGCCTTTAAAGTTTTAAAGAGTGGATTAAAGTATCATCCTGATTATTCTCTAGGGCATTTAGTGCTAGCTCACTGCTATTATGATCAGGAAAAATATCAGCTAGTTTATGAAACCCTCAAGCCTCTGTTGTCTAAGAACATGGACAATATTCAAATGCAGAAGATCTTTGCAGAGGCTGCTATTGAACTTGGCTATTTGGAAGAAGCTCTTGATACCTATAAATATCTGCTCTTTTTAAATCCTCAGGACAAAAATTTTGCTCAAGAAGTTAAAAAGCTTGAGGATGATTTACAAGTAGGAATGAAACAACTTTCATCGGAGCAGTTAATAAAGTCTCCTGAAACGAAAGTTGAAATCAATGAAGATGATTGGGTTCAAGTAAATTTCGCTCAAGCCGCTAA
This sequence comes from Bacteriovoracaceae bacterium, assembly GCA_035306925.1. Classification (GTDB taxonomy): domain Bacteria; phylum Bdellovibrionota; class Bacteriovoracia; order Bacteriovoracales; family Bacteriovoracaceae; genus Peredibacter. Next base: position 16,477 of record DATGND010000013.1, read on the forward strand.
ACCTCAGGTTCCTGTACCTCCTCCAGAGTTGCTCGAAAGTGATGAAGATGCCTGGGTAATGAACCGTCCGGAAGAAAAAATTGCTCCGCTAAAAGTTGAAACAGTTCATAACAAAGAGCTGGAGGACGACTTTTATGCGGATGAGTTTGAAGAATTTGGTGACATAGAAGAAGTAAATGCTAAAGAAGTGGTTACCGACTCACCCATTATATCTCATACCCTGATTGATCTTTATTGCGAGCAACAATATTTTGATAAGGCCTTAGAGCTACTAGAAAAAATTATTGATCTTAATCCTGATGATCTGGAAAGCAGACGCAAAATGGCTGAGGTTCTGGCCAAAAAATCAGCA
>DATGND010000014.1:0-2197 GCA_035306925.1 Bacteriovoracaceae bacterium
GCCATGAACAAAGCGACAATGAGAGCTTGCTCGCCACTGTCTATGGGTACAAGGAAAACCTGTAAAACGCTTAGTTGATTTAAATTTCTTTGGATTCATATGATTCTCTCTTTATTGTAGGCTTAGCTGATAGAACTCGAATGCTTTCCTTCTTATATTTATTATTTTTTAAACTAATGAGGTAGTTTTTGACAATCTGATTAATCTCAGCAGAGTAAGGCCAGCGGCTTGTGAGATACCTCTCAGGATTTAAAACGGCATGGCCCCAGTCATTCTTATGAACGACTCCCTTACCTCTCACTGAATACCCCCTCACTAAGATAAATTCGATTTCATCAAGATGGGATCCATCAAAACTAATCAGAATGTCCGAGTAAGGAAATTGAATATTTTTCAAACGATGAGTGAGTTCAATATTTCTTTGAACAATAGCATCTTTGGAAAGGAGATCTCCTCGATAGACATAATCTTGATTCTTAGAAGTACTTAAAGTATTTAATTTCTTATAGACTTCATTCTTAGATGAATGGCTCCAAAGAAGATTACCTCTTCTTTTCAATTTATCAACGTAAAGAACCTTTAACCCATTCTTTCTCTTTTTTAAATAAAGTCCCCAATGATGCTTTAACGGAGACTGTTGCATAAGAAGAATATGAGCGAGAAGTTCCGAGCGAGTCATTTTAAATTCGGCAGAATGAATTTTTGAAAGGTAGTTCCGTTTAATGAACTTATATTTCAATTCTTCTTTAGCCGTTTCATAAACATCATAGCAAGCTTTAGAGTAAATAACTTTCTGATCTTTATTCTTCAAAGAGAGAATTCCTGGACCGCGAGATATCTTTTTTAAAATTTCCAGGTGATGAGGTAAATAAAGCTCTGTGGTTTTAGGGGCGAGAAGGTGATTGAGTTGTTTGAAGACCTCAAAACATAAAAGAGCGTCGGGCCAAGCACGATGGCGGTCTTTAACTTTTATATTAAAGAAGGCACACATGGCATCCAAAGAGTAGCTAGCAAGTCCAGGAATAAGTTCTTGACCTTTTTTAAGAGTACAAAAAGTCTTCACTTTTAACTGATGTCCTAAAGAACTTAGGTGGTGATCAAGGACTTGAAAGTCGAAATCAACCTTATGAGAAACGAAAGTGTTTCCTTCTAAAAGATGGAGAATAGTTGGCGCCAGGTCATAAAACTTAGGAGAGGAATCCAGCTGTCGTTGAGAAATACCAGTCAAAGATAAAACCGTTTCAGAGACTTTCGTGAGAGGATTAACCAAACTCTGAAAGCTATCTACAATTTTTCCGTCTTCCACAACGATAATAGCAATCTCAATAATTTGAGAATCTGTTCCTAGTCCTGTTGTTTCAAGATCACAAATGGCAAACTTCATCACTTGATCCGTTCAATAATGGCCAAGTAGAAAGGTCCCCAACCCGATTGATCAGGAAGTATTTGCCAACCAAACTCTGTGGGTTCTCCAAAGGAAAACTCTTTACGGATTAGTTTGAAACGTCCATCTCTTTTTTGAAAAAGCTTTCTGATTACCTCATCATTTTCAAGTTTTGAAAGAGCACAAGTAGAATAAACTATTCTCCCTCCTACTTTTACAATATCCAAAGATGAGGCGAGCATAGCAAACTGGCTTACAGCGATAGCCTTTGTTCTACCAGGTGACCATAAACTCAACTCTTTTGAGTCAGCAAGGACATGTCTTTCTGAAGAACAAGGAGCATCTAAAAGAACCCGGTCATAGACAGACTTTTCATAAAGGCACCATTTAGTTGCATCATGTGCAGTGACTTTATGATTGGCCTGTTTAGTCTTAGGGATATATTCATCAAAGATTTTATGAATGCGGGCCCTTCTTGCAGCAGATCTGTCATTTGAAATAAGAAGTCCCGTTTCTTTGAGTTTAAAAGCACACAATAGACTCTTACCTCCTGGAGCTGCACACAAGTCAACTACTCGTTGTCCTTCTTCTATCTCCAGGGCCTCGACCGCTAAAATGCTTGCTGCATCCATGAGGTAGTAATTAAAATAATTATTTTCACTCGGTGCCGGTCTTTCAAAATGAGGAGCTATATGGTGAGTAAAGCTAATTGAGGAGTTTTGAATTGTTGGCGTCTCAAATTTAAATGAAGAATAGGGATTCACCACAGCAACATAGTGATTATCGGCCAATAATGCAGTTTTTAAATCTTTC
>DATGND010000015.1:0-5139 GCA_035306925.1 Bacteriovoracaceae bacterium
CATTGGATCAGTAGAAGGGGTACTGGAAAGTAGCAGTGCACCGATTGCTGTTATTCCTATTGATGGAACCATCATGGAATCCAAGAAGTATGTAGAGATGCTTTTAGCGGCAGAAAAGTCAAAAACTGTGAAGGCCATCATTTTGCGAATTGATTCTCCGGGAGGAGCAGTCGCTCCCACTCAAGAGATCTATGAAGAGGTCAGGCGGATTGATCAAATCAAGCCTGTCTATGCAAGCTTTGCTAACGTAGCTGCTTCTGGCGGTTATTATATTGGGGCCGCTGCTCGAAAAATTTATGCCAACGCTGGTACTATTACAGGCTCTATTGGCGTCATCATGCAAACTGCAGACCTTTCTCAAATATACGAGTTTTTAAAGTACAGAACAGAAACCATTAAGGCCGGTAGATATAAGGATATCGGAAACCCTGCTCGACCAATGACTGATGAGGAAAGAGATTTTCTTCAGAAGATGGTCGGTGGAACTCATGCTCAGTTTATTGATGATATTGTTGCCGTAAGAAAAGACAGGTTAAAAAAAGATATAAATGAATTGGCCCAAGGACAAATCTTTCACGGAAATGAAGCTAAGGAAACCGGACTTATTGATGAGATCGCTGGCCTTTGGGAAGCTGGAAGAAGAATTCATAAAGAACTCGAGTTACCAGGAGAGTACAGTCTGCGATTCATGAAACCGGCCAGAAAAAAATTTGATTTTTCCGAGTTCTTGGAAGAGAGCGGAGCGCTCTTTAAAACTGTAAGGTCTATGCTGGAAACCAATGCTGGACCTGCTTATTTATATCGACCATAGGAGTTTAGATTGGATTATCTTCTGCTTTTAGAGTGGGGTAAGAATAACGCCCTCACCATAGTAGCAGTTATCTTTACCTTAGTACTGATTTATCACTATATTATCGAACGTGATAAAGCGGTAAAACTGTCCAAAAAATACAGAAACTCCATCTTCGAAGCTCAATCAAAAATCTTTTTGAATGCTTCTCAATACCTCATTAAAGGGAATAAGGATCTGGCAATTAAGGAATTTCTGAATGCTGTTGATCTAAATCGGGAAACAATCGAAACCTATTTTGCTTTAGGCGGTCTTTTTCGCTCTAATGGAGAAATTGAAAAAGCGATTAGTATTCACCGCTCACTGATTGCCCGAGATTCTATTTCAGAAAGTACGCGACTTCTGGCCTTAAAAGAACTTGCTCAAGACTTTGATAAAGGTGGCTTTATTGATAAGGCCATCGAAACTTATAAAGATGTGCTCAAGATCAATAGAGACCAGCAAGATGTGATCATGGCCCTTTGTCGTATCTTTGAAGATATTGGAGACTGGGATCAGGCCTATAATTATCGCATCATGCTCTCAAAAGTGGGGCAGGAGAATCAGTCTGAGACCATTTCCCATATTCTTGTGGAGAAGGCTAAAACTCTTTTTAATAAAGGAGAGTACAAGGCTTGTTGGGAAGAGTTAGAAGATGCCTTCAGGTTTTCTCCTTCCGTCTCTGCAAAAATTTTAAGGCTAAGGCTCTATCTCGTTTTTGGCAAAATGGAAGATGCCAATGCTTTACTGCTTGAGCTTTTAAAAGAGCATCCGATGTATGCTACTTTTATTTTTGTTTCACTAGAGCAGTTCAATACCAAGTCAGCAGATGCTGAACTTTATTTTGAAAGACTAGCAAAACTAAAAAGCTACTTCCTTGATCTTAACGATATGGACTTAATGTCTTCTCCTTCAGTGGTTCTTTCAAAGATCAGACTTCTTAAAGACCTTCATCGCTCGGATGCTGCTTTTGAGCTGCTTGATAAGTGGATGAAAGGGAATGGTCAGAGTGAAGTTTTGAAAGTGGAGTTCATTAAGCTTCTTATCGAAACAGGTAAAGTTGAAGAAGCACTTCAACAGACTAAAGGGCTTCTTAATAATCTTCACAGTTCTTTAACACGTCACTACTGTTCACAGTGTGGTTATAACTCTGATGAGATTTTTTGGAGATGTCCTCAATGTCATAATTGGGAAACGATTCAGTTTCGCTGGAAGGTATAATGATGAAATGGATTATTCCTTTTCTTTTATCATCTACGCTGTTGGCACAAAATAAGGCCACGGATGAAAAAGTCGTTGGGCTTTTTTATTTCCTTCCCATTCTAGGACATGTTCATCAGTCTCCTGAGAAAACATCGGCCAGTATGACAACTATCCAGTGTTCTCACCCGGTGAAAGTCATTGAGTCTTCTAAGGTTATCATCAATGAAGCCTGGGCCTATGTGGAGGTCGCTGATTATCGAGGTTTTATTAGAAAAGAATTTCTAAGTGAGAAGAGACCGGACTGTTTTCAAGGAAGGTATCCAAACTTTTTTGATGGACTTAATTTAGATTTATCCGAACTTTATTATTGGGGAAGACTATATGATCAATATATTCAAGTCGAAACTCGCGTTCGCTAGTCTCATCCTTCCATTAATGGTCTTTGGTAATGAAATTAAACTCCAGGAAGAAAAAGAGTTAGAAGTCGTTAATTTTAATTCTATAAAAAAAGTACTCCAGGAAGATGGACTTTCTCAGCAGGCCATCAATAAGAAAAAAGAAGTTGAAAAGCTAAAAGTTGAAAAAGCTAAAATCAGCGCTCAAAGAAATCTCTATCCACAAGAAGAAGATATGTGGGGATTTTTAACGGAGTATTTCCTCGTTAAAAATGCTCAGCTGTTAAATTGGGACTATCAAAAACCTGAGTATGGGATTGATCAGAGTTTTAAAGAGTTGTTGGAGAAGCTGGGTTTTTATCAAAAGAAATTAAAAATCCTGGTTTTGAATACTCCAAGCATCCATAGAGGAATCCTTCCAGGTGCTCACAAAGAAGATATTTATTTAATCTCCCTGCCTTTTATGAGGGCATTAGATTTATCTAAGCTTGAAATCTCTCTCCTTCTTTTAGAAGATTTTTTCAGGTCAGAAGAGGGGATGGTGAGGAGTAGAATCAAAACGAAAAGTTTTGATGAAATAACAGGAAGTAGTATTAAAGGAAAAATTGACCAGAACTTTCTTAAAGAAATGATGGGAAAGTATGATTCGAGTTTAAAAACCGGCTATAGTTTTCAGCAACAATTTGAGATAACTAAAAAAATGGATAGTTACCTTAAGGCCCATCCAGATTTATGGAATACTTATTTTCGTCTGCTAAGAAAATTAAATGATTTCACGAAAGGAAATAATTTATATAAGAATTATATAAATCTTTATCCTTCACCTGAGATGCAGATTAAGTGGCTTACTCCGGAGAAAAAAGTTCTTTAATGCTTCAGCAAATTAAATACTACTTCATCTATCAATTGATTTATGTAGCCATTTTTGTCTTGATGTCTTCTGTGGGAGCTTTTTTCCATTTTCTTCTTGATCATGAAATCAGTGTGGTGGAAAGCTGGTTGCATAAGAATACCTGGGAGATGATTATCCTCTCCAAACTAGCTTCTCTTTTCTTAATCATTAAGTGGTTCAGTATCAAGTTGTATGAATTCACTACCTTTAAAACATTAATGAAGCGTTTACTTACCTGGCCGAAAGGGGAAGCCATCGTGGTTTCTACTTTTTGTTTGGTAAGCTTCATTGCCTTAGGGAAAATTGTTGTTTCTGATTACAACTACCTTTATTGGTATCAATATTTTGCCTCCTACGCTGGAATATTTTTATTCTTTGCTCTCGAATTTGTTCTGATGGCCTATGTGAACGAGGTGGTACGACCGCTGGAAGGAACAGAATTAAAAATTGCGAAGGTTTGTTACCTCAGCTTTTTTATGATCAGCTACCTGACGACCATCCCGGATTATTACGATCTGGGTTTTTATAGCATGTTCTGTTTTGCCACTCTCTTATACCTGGCGGATAAGGGACTCAATAACTGGAGTAACGTTGTCTGCTTTCTTCTCGTCTTTGTTTGTCCTCTGGCCAGTATATTTGGATTAGATCCGGTATGGGGGAATGATTATTCCTATTTTCGCTTTCAAGATAAGTTCAATAATTTGCTAATGCTACTAGTTTGGCTCATTTCTTTTTGCTACTATAAGTATCGAAATCAATTTTTATATTCGTATAAAAAACTCAAACGTTAAGGACGACGAATGCAAGGGTTAAATATTTGGCAGATTCTCTGGGAATCAGGCTTTGTTGTAAAATTTGTTCTATTACTTCTAATTCTCGCCTCAGTTCTTTCATGGACCATTGTGCTTCAAAAATTTAAACAGTTAAAAATTCTGAATGAGGCCAATGATAAGTTCTACACTTTTTTTAAAAGTGGTCATCCTCTTTCTGAAATTAATCGCGAAGCCAATGAGAATATTGATTCGAGTATGAGCTTAATGTTCAGACGTGGTTATGAAGAGCTTAATAGAATCTCAGAACGTTTAGCCGCTTCTGGAAAGGGGAGCTTGGTTTCTCATTTTAGTGAGCATGGATTTGAGAGTCTCGAACGTGCTTTGAGAACAGGTTATAATCAGGCCAATGAGAAAATGGATCAGAGAGTTTCAACACTTGCTTCCATTGGTTCCATCACACCTTTCGTTGGATTATTTGGAACGGTGTGGGGGATCATTGATGCATTCGCAGGTCTTTCTCAAGGTGGTGGGAGTATTGAAGCTGTCGCTCCAGGGATTGCAGAAGCTCTTGTTGCAACTGCTGCAGGTCTTGCAGCCGCTATTCCTGCTGTTTGGTTTTATAACCATTTCAATAATCAGATTTCTCGCATTAATTCCCAGATGGAAACATTCTCTCAAGACTTTTTAAACCTTATGGAAAGATCAATTCTTATTAAGAAGGATTAAGTATGGGAATGCAGCTGGGTAAAGGAAAGAAAGGGGCAGTTTCAGATATTAACGTTACTCCTTTAGTGGATGTAATGCTGGTACTTCTAGTTATCTTTATGGTTACAGCTCCCATGCTTTTCAGTGGGATTGATTTAAAATTACCTAAAACCCAGAAAGTTAATACGCTGACTCTTAAAAAAGAACTGGTCGTTCTTAATGTTACAGCTAATGAAGAATATTTTATCGGTAAAGAAGGTGTTTCCAGCAAAGATCTGGTGAACGCTGTTCTTGCTGAGATGAAAAATAAAAATGCTGATGTGATTTACCTGCGGGCCGACT
>DATGND010000016.1:0-3147 GCA_035306925.1 Bacteriovoracaceae bacterium
GTATGCTCAAACCACAAAGGGCACGGCTAGCACCAAACTTATCTGGAGTGTGGAGCGAGAACTTTATCGTCGTTTCAAAAACAAGACACTTTCCATCAATGATGGGTTTAAAGACCAGATCATTATCAATACCTTTAAGGAAATTGAAAAAATTGAACTTGATCCGGTCTTAACCTGGGAAGAAAGACAAGTTATCTTTAAAGACAAAGTTGAAAAGCTTATTAAGCTTCTAAGAACTAAGGCTCGTGCGCATAGAAAAAGCAGCGTCGTATACAGTCTTGGGATATTTGCTCTCGAAACGGCTTCTCTTTTTAAACGAATCTCTAAGCGCCCTATCAATAATTTAATGGGGATTCTCTATCGTTATACTATTGGAAAGCTTATTTGGTTTTTCCAAACAGTTAAAAACAACCTGGGCTACTCCATCGCCCTTGCCGTCTACGGCCCATTTACTTATTACTTCATTACTATGCCTATGAACCCTCACGCTATGCAGGCCGTAGGTAAAGTAAGGTCTGCTTATCTTGAGAGTAAGGCCAATATTGCAAAGCTTATTTCTGGAACTAATACCGTTATTAAGGAAATGAAGGGATCAGAAGCTATTGCACAGGAAGAGCCCACTCCTCCCAAACCGGTTAATGACTCAGTATCATTAGTACAGTCAGCTCCATCAGCTGATGCCAGCACCGATAATGCCAAAATCTTAAGTAATATTCTTTACCCTTCGGAAGTCATCATTCCGAGTGAACAAAAATATTTAGAAGGTACTAAACTTCTCACCTATAAACCTCAGCTCATGAACATGCCACTATCCACAGATGTTACTTCTGTGAATAAACAAAAGTGGTCTGAGAGAATGAGTAACTTTAAGCAAATGCAAATTGCCTACGAGGAAAACATTGAGTTTGCTTCTCGTATGGGACGACTTGAGCAATTGGAAACACAATACAACTTTCCAATGCAAATCGAAAATGCCTGGGAAGAACTGGAAAGATACAATCAGATGATCTTTAAGGTTCGCTCTGAAAACCCAAACATCTCGGCGAAGATGAAGCAATTCCTCGCCAATGAAGTAGATAGAACTCAGCAACTGCAACTATATCTTTGGGATCGTATGGCCCGCTTCATGTTGGATCAAATCTATGTGATGCTTGACCAGGATAAAGAGCAAAAGAGAAATGATTATTATGTGGGACGCTCTTTTGTATTCATGCAAGAGATGACCAATATTCTTAGCTGGCGCTATAAAGATCTAAAGAAGCCTGAAGGTTATGAGCGAATTGAAGCTCTTGCCAATTTTTACAATGATTCACGTAAAGAATATGGCTCAATTCTAAAAAACCTCTCTGCAAATTCAGATTTATTTAAGCAGAAGGATGTTTACAATACCAAAGAGTTTCGCTCTTATATGAAACGCCAATGGGAGATCCTCTTCTTGCAAAATGCAAAAGCAGAAGAAGCGTCGAACATGGGGCTTAATATGTATATCTGGTCAGTGAGAAACACAGTCTGGATATTACAAAGTATTTATTCAGCTAAAAAAGAAGAGCTTGCTCTTCTCATTAAGAGAGATACAACGGGAATGCTTTTCACTCCACTTGAAATGGCCACTCGTTCAAAACTCTCCATGCTCTATGAAACTCTTTTCCATAACCTCACATTAGAGTATGTGGGAATCAGAGAAGAGATTATGAACCGTTTACCAAAGGATATTGAGAGCGAACAAAGACAAGTCGTCATTGATAACCTGAAAGAGTTCTTCATAGATCGTGACAAACTAGATGGTATAAACCAGGCCATAGGCCAAAATGATACAGAGATGAAAGGAACCACATTATGAAAAACAAAATCAATTCTCGAATGCTATTGGTTCTTGCCCTCGGTCTAGTTGGTGTTCAGGCCCAAGCTCAAAACATCAATACACTAAACTCTGAGAGCTCTCCTCTAAACAGTGGAAGTGGTACAACTGATACCGTCGCTCAAAGTTCACAAACTCAAAATCAGGCTGCCGGTACGAACTATATGCCAAGGCTATCAACTAAGATGCCGCAAAAAAGCTTAAGCAGCACCATTCTGAGCAATACCTTCCTGACTTATTATCAACAGTTCCTGGGACCAACTCTTGCTGGATCAGGTAGTGAAACCTATAACGTTTTCCAAGAAGCTATGGATGAACCAGGAACAGGGCGTGCTCCTGTTCAATCATTTCACTCCGTAAATTTACGATATCGCATCAACAATGATTGGTCTGTGGGAGCCTCCTTGGCAGCGACCAATGGATATACAAAAGAAGTAGAAAATCAGGCTTCATGGGGTAAATTCCAAAATAAACCCGACAATGAATTTTTCAATGCTCGCGTTTATGCCAATCTGCCAGCATGGAGAACCAGCATCGGTACTCTTTGGAGTACTGTAGCTTACGAAGCTCCGACTTCTGTTACTTCTCGAAACAATGGAATGATCGGAGGCCTTGTTATCTCTGAAAGTTTCTCATTCAATCTACCAAGCTTTAAATGGTCTGTCGGTATTCTTGGACAATACTACCGTGCCTACTATGATGAAAACGTTACGAAGACTCCTGGCTACCTTCCTTTCAATAAGCAAACGGTTATTATTTCCGGTGGTCCATACGTCAATTATCGAATCAATGACAACTGGATGATCGGCTCTATTGTGACTTTCGATTGGGATCAAAGAGGAAGACAAACAGATACTCTAGAGTTTAATAACAACCTTCCTCACCGTGGAAGACTAAGTTTAAACTATTTCCCAACAAGTCTTAAGTACCTCACCAACGTTGGTGTCTTTGCCCAGGCCTTACTAAAGTTTAGACCTGAAACAACGGCCATTGGTGCTGACTTTGCTATTAGATTCTAAAAATAGTTAGATTGCATATCCTTGCCGGAATAATTAAAAATAACTGTTCCGGCAAGGTCTTCTCTTAAAACATCAATCATAGATTTTTCTCTCCCCTTAGGATCAAGGTGAGACATATTCACCCGGGGAACTCCCAGACAACCCTCTGTAGGCCGCAAAACTTTATCTACAAAGGTAGCAGATTTAAGATCTGCAATGACCTTATCCACTTCTTCCTTGGAAGAAGATGAGTTTAAACGAGTAAGATTTGAGTTCACATCAACAGGACGT
>DATGND010000017.1:0-5538 GCA_035306925.1 Bacteriovoracaceae bacterium
TAAACTTGCAGGTGCTTTGAAAGAAGGAAAGAGAGAGGAACTCAGAAAGCGTGTTAAGGCCGGAATTGATAATGCAAAACTTCAAAAAGAAGTAGATGCTACAAAGGTTGTGGCCATTGGTTACTGCTTTGGAGGTACTTCTAGCTATACCTCTGGCCCTCATCTTTGAGAACAAAGAGGGTAAAATTAATAGGTTTACACCGGCAAAGGTTTTGGGCACTTAAGGGCAGAAAAGGCACACGTATTGAACGAGATTTCAGGTAATTAACAAAGCCTTAGGAGTAAAAACGTTCTGAGGTTAAAATGAAGTCCAACTTAGAAGAGGTAGTTATGAAGGCCCTATGTTTGCTATTGGTTTTTGTGAGTTTTAGCTCTTTCGCACAGGTGAGAGAAAATATTAAAGTTAAGCATCAATCTCAGACGAGAGGTAAATATATTCCTGAAACATTTAAAGTAGAGGAACCTTCAATTTCTGTTGTCTCTCAAAAACAGGACCCGAAAAGCAATAAGGGCAATGATAAAGGAAAAGGTAAGAAAAAATAGCCTCACATTCAAGTGAGGCTATTTATATTTTATAGCAGTTCTTTCATTTTGGCTTTGGAAGCATCATCAACTTCTTTATGAAGAGAATTTCCATGAGCATCCATTGTTACTACCACAGGAAAATCTTCTACTGAAAGTTCCCAGATAGCTTCAGGCTGACCAAATTCTTCAAGGTAAACACCATCTACTGATTTGATTTTTTCTGCTAACACTTGAGCCGCTCCACCGATGGCGTGAAGATAAACGCAGCCATACTCTTTGCAAGCATCAAGAGTCTTTTGACCCATTCCACCTTTACCAATAACACCCACGATTCCGTAATCGCGGATGACTTCCCACTGATAAGGTTCTTCGCGGATTGAAGTGGTAGGCCCTGCAGCTGTTACAGTCCATTTACCAGTTTTTTTATCTTTCATAGTCACTGGACCACAGTGATAGATGATTTGGTTTTTAAGATCTACTGGTGGTTTATTGCCATCGTGAAGGTACTTATGAACAGCATCACGGCCAGTAAAAAGTTTACCAGTGATAAGAACCATATCACCAACTTTAAGTTCTCTTACAGCTTCTGGGCTAAAAGGGTATGTTAGTCTTTTCATGGGTATCTCCTAGTAAAGCCATTTTTTAATTTTTAGGTTTGAATCAAGAACAACGCCTTGTCTTCTAAAGGCCCAACACATGTAGGAGATAGAGACAAAGAATGAAGCCGGAACACGGTTAGCGTGAGTAATTTTACAGGATAGAAGTGTTGTCTTACCACCAAAGCCCATTGGCCCGATTCCCAGTTCATTACAAGTTTTTACGATATCTTTTTCAAGGTTATCAAGTTCTGGCATTGGGTTTGAGTCATCAAGTTTACGAAGAAGCTGTTTCTTAGCATTATAAGCAGAATCAGCTCTATCTCCTCCGATACAAACACCTAGAGAACCAGGACCACATCCTTTACCTTGTGCTTTATAAACAGCATCGATAATGACTTTACGAACACCTTCAAGATCACGACCTGCTCCTAGAGTTGTATCAGGAAGTGAGTATTGAGTAGAAGTGTTCTCACATCCACCACCTTTGAGCATAAGTTTGATCTCAACGTCTTTTTTATTGTGCTCATAGAAGTGGATAGAAGGGTGACCTTCTCCAACGTTTGAACCTTCATTCTTACCAGTGATTGAGTTTACAGAGTTCTGACGAAGATAACCTTTCTCAGTTGCAAGAGTTACCGATTTTCTGATGAGTTCTTTAAATGGAGTTTGGTGAAAACCTGGGGGATGATAAACGAAGAAAATAACAGTTCCTGTATCTTGGCAAAGAGGCTGAGATTTTAACTTTGCCAGGTCAATGTTGTCATTGATGATATCCATGGCATATGCCGCTGTTGTGTTGGCAGCTTCTTGTTTTCTAGCATTAACAATGGCATTGAAAACATCATCTGGAACTTCCGTTGAAGTACGGCGAATAAGTTCCACAAGGGATTCAATTGTTTGCTTTTTTAAATTTACTTTTGCAGGTGTTTTTTTAGAAATCACTTTTTTTGTTGCAACTTTTTTTGCAGTCGTTTTCTTTGTCGTTGCTTTCTTAGCAGTCACTTTTTTTGCGGTTGCTTTCTTTGCTGTTGCTTTTTTGGCGACAACCTTCTTAGCAGCAACTTTTTTAGGAGTAGCTTTAGGCGCTTTTTTTGCAGTTTTAGCTACTTTTAAAGCCTTCTTTGAGGCTATTTTCTTAGTCATAACGATCTCCTTAAAATATGCCCCTATAGTAAACCCAAAAGACCCGCTTGTTAAGAATATGTAAAAAAAAACTTTTCTCCTTTCCTTGACATCAGTGAAATCCAACCCATCTTTTCATTAGAAAGAGCTCTTAAAGATTTAACTTAATTTTTTAGGAGGGTTTTATGCTAGATTTTCAATTGCAGCCTTTTGCTCAGGTGTTAAGAGCTTTTGAACAAGAGTTGGCACCAGCTTTTCAAAGTAGACCATCACAATCATTTTGGAGTTTAGAAGAGGATGATCAATCATTCTACCTTCTCATTGATGCTCCAGGGATTGAGAAAGATAAAATCGAGATTGAAGTCATTGGACAGGAACTTATAGTTAAATGGGCCTATGAAGAGCGTCCTCGTAAGAGCATTGCTGGAGGGGTAAGGGCCAAGAATTTCGAGCATCGTTTCAAGATGAGTAACCAGGTTGATGCTGGTAAAATTGAGGCGAATTACCAAAACGGTGTACTTGAACTCAAACTTGGTAAGAAAGAGGCCAATGTCAGTAGAAAAATTTTGATTTCAGATGCTTCAATTTCTGAAGATAATCTGAAAAACTAATTCTTCCTCCCAGGAGAATTAATAGTGGCCCGGGCATGATGCTCGGGCCTTTTTATATAGAGGTATTTATGTCTTTAATGAAAGTTGAGTATCAAGGTAATTATAGAACAGGTGCAGTTCACCTGGATTCAGGAAACACCATCATTACTGATGCTCCTAAGGATAATAACGGCAATGGAGAAGCCTTTTCTCCTACAGATCTTTTGTCTACTTCTTTGGCCAGCTGTATGCTTACGATTGCTGCGATGAAGGCTCGCTCTCTTGGGGTTGAGTTTCAAGGGGTTCAGGTTGAGATTCAGAAGAAGATGGCGGCAAGTCCTCGGAAGGTGTCTGAGGTTGTTCTGAAATTTGATTGGAATGGTCTTGATCAGAAGCTGGAGCCTCAGGTGCTGGATCAACTGAAGGAAGCTGCTCTGAACTGTCCTGTGGCGCTTTCTCTTGATCCATCGGTGAAGAAGACGATGATTTGGTAGGGTCTTCTGGTTCTTCATTAACTTCTTCCGGATTTATGTAAACGGGAACAGACTCAAGTATTTTCTTGGCAGTTTCCTGATAAATCTTTGATGGTGCAAACTTTAAGGAAACCTCATCCTGCAGAGGAACGATTTCCAAATTTGCTAACTGTATAGCGTGTTCTAGAGAGATCTCTTTACTTAAATTAGCAGCTTTTAAGGCCTTGGCATTATTAGCGACGGATTTTGAAATAAGCTTATCTTCAAGATGAGGTTTGCGATCTCCTGTTTCCAGAATGATCTTTTTGATCTGCCAAGGTTTAAGTTTTGGATTGGCGTTAAGAATCTGGGCCGCCAGATTGGAAATATAGGGTGCCGCCATGGAGGTTCCGGAAGAAGATGTCGAAATAATATTGGAACTATCGCTAGAGTAAACCCTTGGGATAATCGATTTAATACCTACTCCAGGAGCACCAATATCCACTTTCTCTTTCCCATAGTTGGAAAAGCTTGCAAGATAGTCCCCATTAGTCGCAGCTACTGTAATTGTGTTATCCAGTTTGATTCGAGAAGGGTAGTGATGAAAAAGATCATTATCTAGTCCGGAATTCCCTGCAGAAAAAACGAACAACATATTAGGGTAGCGCTTAATTGTTTTTGTGGCTTCCTTATAAATGTCATTGAAGTAATCATCGATATACTGACTCAGAAGTGGTGCAGGAATTTCTTCTCCAACATACTCTTGGTACATATCGCGAAACTTGGTCGCAATATTTTTGTAGGTAATTCCGTATGAAGCATTCACAATACTGATTTTTTTCAAAGATAGATAAAGACATATTTTGGCAAACTTTCTGTTTACCCGGCTTTTTGAAAGCTTGATTTCATGTTCAAACTTCTTCAGGCCAGTTTTAGATGTTGATGACTCAACAGTCGCCTCGATTTCACTCTCTACCGCTACCACAGGAACATCAATATCAAGCCCTCGGATAGGGAAGATACTGATATTTTCTCCTTCTCGAAGAGCAATAGAGGCCACCACTGTTCCATGAATATGTTTTTTAAACTTTTTAAGCTCACTCCGAAATTCTTTATCTAACTTCTTCTGGGAGTACCATTCATATTCTTCAGGACTAAGTCCTTGTCGATGACCTTTGGCCCGTAGTTTTCGGTATTTTAAAATATCAGAGAGAAGGCTCTGATTTTGAATAGCAGGAGTTTGGATATGGGAGTTATCGTGGAAGTTCCAGCCATGGAACTTCTGTTTTAACTCAGGATCAACGACCTCTTCATCTGTTTCTTGCTTTAGAATTTTTGGGCGCAGGAATTCGTGATCCAGGTCAAAGCCTGTATCAATAATACCAATAGTTGCTCCATAAAGACTTGAGCTTAATAGTAGAAAAGCGAAAAAGCGTTTCATAGAAATATTGTAAAAGAGATTGAAGGGGAAGTTGAGTGAGAAAAAAGGGGCCACTTCAGAATTGTGACCCCCTTCCCGACGGAGGGAATTATTGCTTTGTAGCAGTTAGAGTTACATTAATATCGAAAATATCTTTGATCAGCTTATCTCCTAAGCTTTTACCTAGGTCAGCAAGCCCTTTTCCAGAGTTATACTGAACGTCATAAAGGGTACGATCAACTTTAATAACTGACTTAGCTGTAAACTTATCTTTAGTTTCAACAATATCAGTAGCTAGAAAAGTAATAGGATGAGTTTTACCTCTGATAGTCAGATCCCCAGTTACTTCCAGGCCTTTATCAGTTTTCTTTGAAGATTTAATGGCCAGTTTTGCTTCTGGGTGCTTATCAACAGCAAAGAAATCATCATGCTTTAAGTGACCAACTAGCTTTTCGGCCATTCCACCTGAGATATCAGTTACAGTGAGGTTGTTCATATCGATGGTCACTGTTCCAGATTGAATCAGGCCATCCTTAACTGTTAGGTTACCTTCCTTAACGCCAATAAAGCCACGGTGTTCGGAAGCAATTTTATAGCCAACCCATTCGGCCTTAGTTTCAGCGGGGTTAAGTTTATAGTTAACTTGTGCAAAAGCCCCAAATGAGCAGATAGCAATCGTAAGTGCTAGTAATTTCTTCATAAATCTCCTTTTAAAGAAACATTAAAGGTATGATGAAGTAAATTTTAATAAAAAAAAAGACATATTTTTTAATCAACATGATAAGATAAATTTATCATGACCTACGATCAAGTTCTTGTTTTTCATAAAA
>DATGND010000018.1:0-7008 GCA_035306925.1 Bacteriovoracaceae bacterium
TTAACATCAATTTTAAGGGCTACAGCATCACAGAAAGAGAGATTCCAGGAGGGGGGTAACCTTGAGCTTAGCAAAAGGAAATCATAAGGTTGATAGAGATAATTTCCCTTTGATTCTGTAGCGCAATCAAAATTACGCATAATCTTTCGATAAGGGAAAATAGGAGGGTTGATAAAACTCACTCGCATAAAAAAACCTGCTCTCTGGGTAGTTTACATGATATTATGGTTCTTGATTATATTCAATGGAAGCAGGATATGAGAGAGACCCGTAAGTTTCACATCGTGACCACCACCGAAGGATGTGCCACAAATCTATTAGAGAATGCTACATATAGGGAGCACCTTCATGCTTCAGGTTTAGTTAATTGTAAAAATGCTGAAGAGGCAGAAGTCATTATTGTTAATACCTGTGGTTATACTACGGAGAGAGAAAATTACACTCAAACTGTAATCCAGAACTTAAAGGATAAATTTCCTAATAAAGAAATCATTGTTGGTGGATGTCTTCCTAAGATTAATGCTGAGAAACTTTCAACAGTTTATCAGGGACCTACCTTTTCACCTGGGGATCTTAATGGATTGAGCTCTATTCTTAATCTTAAAAAAGATGAGAATATTGATAGCTGTGCAAACTTTTTTGATGAGCAAGATTTTGATGATCTTTCCAATACCCATCAACTGGCGTTAAAAGTCCGACCATTCTACTTTCAAGTTGAAAAACTCTTTAAACATAAATTTCAACCTCTCCATAATGTGCTAGAAACCACTATCGTAAATAACGAATACTTTTCAATTGTGGTTTCACAAGGATGCTTGGGGAAGTGTACTTTTTGCGCTATCAAAGCGGCCAAGGGTTCAGTAAAGAGCAGACCAATTGATGTGATCATCTCTGAGTTTAAAAAAGGTCTCTCCCTTGGTCATAAAAAGTTTTGGCTAGTGGGGGACGATATTGGCTGCTATGGATACGATATCGGTCTTGATTTCGCCGACCTCTTAGAAAAGATCCTCGCTCTTCCAGATGACTTTGAATTAGTGATTAATTATTTTGAACCAATGTGGTTTGTGAAACTCTTTGATCGAATGGAAAAACTTTTAACAGACCGAAGAATTCTCAATATCAATTTTCCTATTCAATCTGGTTCTTATCGTATTGTGAGAAGAATGGGGCGAGAGTATGATCCTGCCATTGTGATGGATAGAATCGCTCGCATTAAAAAGGCCAATCCGGATCTCGTGATCAAAACAAATATTATCGTAGGATTTCCAGGGGAGCGTTTTAAGGATTACCTTGATTCTCTTAAAACTATTAAAGGTTTTGATGCTATCCTTCCTTTAAAATATACACCTCGTCCAGGTACTGGTGCTATGAAATATCGAGACCCTGTTTCTGAGCCCATTCAGGAAATGAGAGTGAAAGTAATGAAGGCCATTGTTTTTTTCAGGCATGCCTGGGTAGCCCTCAAGTCGCTTTTGAACCCAACTCGTCTATAGGTGTCTTTTAATAATATTAAAAACTTTCTTTAGGGAAGGAAATCTTCCATCCTGAAACATCAGATTACCCATGATGAGAGGTGTGCAATTGCACTGCTGGCATTCAATCGTTTTTTGATATTTTCCATCAAAACTTTCAATGTCAGCAAAGCGAGCTTCTGGTCTATCAGTCACATTGATACACGGATAGATTCCATGGTCTACATCAATGTAAATGGCATAGGACATGGACTTACAAATAAATGGGCGAGGAGAAACAATGTAGTCCAAAAGCATGGCCGGTATTTCTTTAAAAGATTTTCGATGGCGATTAATATAATCTCTAAAATTTTTGAGTTCAGAGTGTGGTACAGCTGCTGAGTGAGAAAAGTCTGAACTGTTAATTCTTCCGTTAGCTGTCACAGGATTGATACCAACGGTAGCATTATATTTGATTTTTAATTTACGAATATACTCATAGACTTCTTCTTGAGAGTTATATTTAGTTAAAACTACCGAGAGAGTTATTTTCTTCTTTTGTTGTTTTAAGAAATCTAATGTCTGAATAACTTTTTGATGGGTTCCTTTGCCGCGATGATGATCATTAAATTCTTCCGGTCCATCAATACTAATAAGAACTTCATCCGCCTTTTTAAGAAAGTTAGTATATTCACTCTGATTAATAAGTTTTCCATTAGTATTGATAACGAGATAAATCCCTTTTCCTTCAAACCACTTCATTAACTTTTCTCTATCTTTGTATAGAAAAGCTTCGCCACCAGTAAGAATGATAAAGCGGCATCCTTTTTGGTAGATGTTGTCGAGAAAAGATAGAAGAGCATTAATCTCAATAGCTTTGCTAAGCTTATAAGAATCACAGTAGCTGCAACTCATATTACAGGCATCATTGAGACGTAAAACAGTGACGAAGGGATAATTCTTTCCCAAGAGATAGGAAAAACCGAGCTTAATAAAAGAATAGAGATTCTTTCTTAAAAAGGACATACTTCCTCTAATGTCGCATAGATTTCATCTAAGTTCTGTTCTTCCAGATAGGACCTTCTTAGTTTACCAGCGTTAAGCATATCTACAAAGCCAATAGGATCATAAATAATTTCTTGTTTAACGGCCTTAATAAACTCTTCTTTGATCTCGATTAGCCTTTGAATGGTAGCACAGTCTTTCTGCATCAGGTGCCATCTTAAGCCTTTGTGATGTGTTTCAATAAAATCATCATAAAAAGTGGCAAAATTACCTGAAGTAATAACTTTAGATTGATAAATCCCTTCGCGTCGATAAGTGCTTACGTTGTGTGGATTGTTGTAGATATTAAGCTGAGTGAACAAAAAGTAAAAACTCACACCCCAGAGAATAAAGTAGTAGCAGAATTTTAAATAGTTTCTATAAGAGAGACGACTAAAGAAAAAGGTTCCTGCAGCGAGGAGAAAAATAAGTGGCAAAAACTTCAGTACACTTACTAAGTGTGAGAGAGGTTTAATGAGATTCATCGCTCCCCAAAACTGTTCTGCTAAATATTGGGGACTCACAAAGTAAGAAAACTGCCACTCGGCACCTTTGGTATTATCAATATAAAAGTAGGCCAGGTGAGTTCTTAAATTCCAAATGATGGCCAGGCTGATCAGGAACCATAAAGAATAATAAATCTTACGATTCTTTTGGGACCAATCAAGTGCCGAGGCAATAATAAGAGAATAAACAAAAAAGTAATCGAGTTGGTGTCTTCCGGCCAAGCTATCCATCAAAGGCCACTGGACACTATAATATAAAAAAAGAACGGTAGGAGGGATAATAAGCGCGATATAGAGTTTTTTATGTTCATACTTCTTATATAGAAGAATCAGTCCCTGAATCAGAATAATAAAGTAAATTGGAGAAAGAACAAAATAACCATTAGGTCCAAAGAGCGCATAGTAAAGAGTTGAATTCCAGAATTCTCCCAATCTGGTCCATGAAGTGTAGACATGATGAGGATGAAGGAAGCTGCCACTTCTTAAATAAAGGTTGCAGAGAAGTAAGGAGAGAGGAATCAAGGCCCCTGCAATATAGGATAATACCTTGTGGTAAGAGCGATTCTTATCGATAGAAAAAAGATAAAGGAAAAGGCTGACAATCCAGAACTGTTGAATCCGGATGGCAAAGCCAAGAGTGGTCGCTACGCCAAGAAAGAAATAGAGTCCCGTGGTACTTTTATCCCGATTAAAACAGAAGGCAGCAAGAATAATAATGGAATACACCAGTGAAAAAATATTACTAGTGGTAGAGGCCATCAGACTAAACCAGAGAAAGGGTGTGCTGAAAGCAAGAACTGCGATAGCTTCTTTACTATGTTGAAAATCCAGATAGTCCAAAACTTTCTTTAAGAGGATCAAGCCCAGCATAAGAAAGAAAATAGTGGCGAGAATATGGGCCTGAGCAAAAGATTGATCTTGGGAGAGAAGCTTTTGATAACCGATAAAAGGGAAGAGATAGATAGCAATGGCCGGGTGTTCGTAGTTAGGATGATTACCGGTCTTCGTGGCCAGCCAATTTCGACCTGGATCTTTTGTCTGATTTATTAAGTTAAAATCCCCATCTTCTATTATACTTAAAGTAAATTGAGTGTATGTCCCGTCTTCAAACGGATTTTTCTCCTGTAGTATAATAGCTACTGAAAACAGGCCGGTAAGACAAAGAAGATGGATTAGATATGGCATATAGAATTGATTATATACGAACTCTGAGTTTGTGAAAGAGGCATGATGATAAGAAAGAGAGTTCTGCTCCTGAGTCCACCAACAGTAAACGGGTCCATGATTATCAAGGATCAGTATTGTTCCAATACCTCCAAAGCTGGTTACTATTGGATACCGGTGGATCTCCTGGTCTTAAGTGGAGATCTCTCTGATCACTTTGAATTAAAAGTACTGGATGCCATCGTTGAAAAAAAGTCTCTTGAAGAAGTAGTGAAAGAAGTTCGCGACTTTACTCCTGACCATATTGTTGTCTTATCTTCTATTCTTACCCACCATTCAGATCGTGCTCTCATTGCAGACCTAAAGAAAGACCTCTCCTTTAAAACAACTTTCATTGGAGATGTCTTTTACTTTTCACCTAAGCAGATGATTGAGTTCTCTGAAGTCGACTCAATTATTTATGAGTATCCTTGTCCCCAATTAGTTCGCTACATCCAGGAAGGAACTGCGGAGAGTAACATTGTCTATAAGACTGAAGAGAAAGTTATATACACACCTGCAGTTAAAGAGACTGAAGTTAAATACTCAACTCCACGTCATGAACTCTTTCCTGTCAAAAGGTACTCCGTACCTTTTATGATGGAGAAGCTTTGCACATCAGTTCTTACGAACTTTGGCTGTAAGTTCTCATGCAATTACTGTCCGGGAAGTTCTGTTAATTATCGCGAGCGATCCGTAGAAGATATTATAAGTGAATTAACACACATTAAATCTCTAGGTATTAACAATGTATGGATCAGAGATTTTACTTTCGCTTTAAATAAGGAAAGGTCAATAAAGCTTCTAGCTGAATTGACCCCACTTAAGGTGAACTGGTTTTGTTTGAGCCGCTCAGAGATTCTAGAAGAAAGTCTACTTCAGCAAATGAAAGACTCTGGATGCTATTTAATTATGGTGGGGGTTGATACGATCAATGAAGCCGCCATGAAGCAGATTAAAAGACAGCAGAACACTAATGAATTAAAAGCAAAGATAGAACAGATAGAGAATAAGGGAATTTTTGTTCTCTCTCATATGATCATAGGGCTTCCTGGCGATCGATACAGAGATATGATACGAACAATTCACTATCTGAATTCTTCGAAAGCAAGCTTTCTCTCTATAAACCTCTTCGCCCCTCGTACAGGCTCAGCTTATTTTAATGAAATCAATATTCACTCTGAAGAGGCGAGTAACCTTGATTCCTATTACGGAGAGCAGGCCAGTGGACTACAACGATTTTTTTACCTTATGATAAAGAATTACGGCATGATTCTCTTTTATAGTAATCCCCGCAGACTTCTGGGGATCATTAGTAGGATAAAAACCCGGACCCAGCTTAAGATTCTCTTAAGGACAGGGATCAAAATGTTCATTCCACAGCCTAAGAACTAGGCAAAACCTGCCCCCCTATATCTATATATAGAAGAAAAAAGGGCCCTCCCCTAGGGGGCTAAAAAAAAATTAAGATTGCATTTTTTTTCTTTGACATAATGTTTCGACTCTCTTAGATTTGTGTCTCGCGATTTTGTCAATGTTGGGGGTGTAGCTCAGTTGGGAGAGCGGTAGCTTTGCAAGCTATAGGTCGCAGGTTCGATCCCTGTCATCTCCACCAACTTCAAAATCAAGCTGAAAATTTTTTTTAAAATTTTTAAGAAAAAAGCTTGACGATGAAAAAACAGATTGATAAAAAAGCAACCTCTTTGAAAACTGAATAAATGATTAAGATTTTGAAACCTTCGGGTTTCGAAATGAGATGAGAAAGGAACCCGTTCAATTGCCTAGTTTGTGTAAGATTAACTATCTTCGGATAGCAGCAAACGGCAGACAGAGTTAGATCTGACTGTATTAATCAATTGAACTAAATTCTTAGAACATAAGAATTCTAGAGCTATAAAACGATCTTTAAGTTTTAAATATATTACTTGGAGAGTTTGATTGTGGCTCAGAACGAACGCTGGCGGCGTGCCTAATACATGCAAGTCGAACGCGAAAGCCCTTCGGGGTGAGTAAAGTGGCGCACGGGTGAGTAACACGTGGGTATCTACCTTCTAGTGGGGAACAACTCAGGGAAACTTGAGCTAATACCGCATACGGAAGAAATTCGAAAGGTGGCCTCTATTTATAAGCTATCGCTGGAAGAAGAGCCTGCGCCGTATTAGCTTGTTGGTGGGGTAATGGCCTACCAAGGCAACGATACGTATCCGGTCTGAGAGGATGATCGGACACACTGGAACTGAGACACGGTCCAGACTCCTACGGGAGGCAGCAGTAGGGAATATTGCGCAATGGGGGAAACCCTGACGCAGCAACGCCGCGTGAGTGAGGAAGGTCTTCGGATTGTAAAACTCTTTTATTAGGGAAAAATGACTAGATGGCTAATATCCATTTAGAGTGATGGTACCTAAGGAATAAGCACCGGCTAACTTCGTGCCAGCAGCCGCGGTAATACGAAGGGTGCAAGCGTTGTTCGGAATTATTGGGCGTAAAGCGCGCGCAGGCGGATTGGTAAGTCAGGTGTGAAATCTCGAAGCTCAACTTCGAAACTGCGCCTGAAACTATTAGTCTAGAGTGTCGGAGGGGACAGGGGAATTTCACGTGTAGGGGTAAAATCCGTAGAGATGTGAAGGAACACCGGAGGCGAAGGCGCCTGTCTGGACGATAACTGACGCTGAGGCGCGAAAGCGTGGGGAGCAAACAGGATTAGATACCCTGGTAGTCCACGCCGTAAACGATGAATACTAGTTATTGGGGGTATTGACTCCTTCAGTGACGCAGCTAACGCATTAAGTATTCCGCCTGGG
>DATGND010000019.1:0-3822 GCA_035306925.1 Bacteriovoracaceae bacterium
TCTCTTTCAATCATCGAGCCAAGTGAACTAGGACGTGTAGGTCAGATTGAGAGAATTACGAAAGCTAAAATTGAACGTATCACTCTTCCAAAAGTAGAAGAAATTCGCGAAAAAATTTTAGAAAAGTCGATGGTTCGTTTCAATGCTAACGTTGCTTCATTTCAAGATGAAGAAGTTCTTCACTTCGAATCTTTTAAAGAGAAGTTTGAGCACCTGGATAAAGATGACCTTATTAAAGGTATCTACGGATTTATGTTCGAAAATACTTTAAAACGTTATCAAAAAGCTCAGGATATCGACATCGCTCCTCGTGAAAGAGGAGAGCGTGGTGCTCGTGGTGTTCGTGCTACTTCTGGAATGCAAAGATTTTTCATCAACCTTGGAAGAATGGATGGAATTACTCCAGGAGATCTTCTTAAGTTCGTTGCTGGAACAACCAATATCTCCGGTCGTGATATTGGTCGCATTGATACTAAGGAAAAGTTTTCTTTTATCGAAGCACCTGTTCACCTTATTGATACAGTCCTTGGTCTTCAAGGAGAAATGTATGGTAATCGCCGCGTGAGTGTTGAGCTTGCCGAGTCGGCCGGTCCTCGTGGAAATGATCGCGGAGGTTTCCGTGGTGGTCGCGGTGGCGGTGGATTCCGTGGTGGCCGTGGAGGAGACCGCGGTGGACGCCGTTATGAGAATAGCGGAGCACGTTACTAGGAAAAAACTTCTTTTATTTTAATGAGTTGTAAGCGCTAACTAACCATGTTAAATTGTTAAGTACACAATTAAATTGGTGCAGTTAGCGCACCTTAAATACAGGATGTATTTGAGTGGAATTTAGAGCTCCTGATGAATTTGAAGAAGTAGAGTCACCGTTTGCTCGTACCGTAGCAGTACCACCGCAAAGAAAAACTCAACGTCTCAGAAATAAGAAAAACGTTTTTAATCGCCCATTCGCAGCTGAACCGACAGCGCCTCCTGCTATTATTGAAACAAAATCTGCACGCAAATCAGTGGCCTATGCTGATCAAGCAGAACTTCTTCAGTATCGGGAAAGTGAACTGGATGAAGCACCGATTGATTATCTGGAACCAAAGGTTGAAAGAAGACCGGCCAGAGTTAAGCCTAATTCAAGAAAAAAACCGAAAGCTAAAGTCTCTCTTCTTCCAAGAATTGGTTGGGCCGTTATTGGTTTGATGGTTTTAAGACTGATTTTTATGGATAGGGGAGTATACGATTATTATTCGACTCAGAATCTTATCAAGAATAAGAATCAAGAGCTTCGTAATCTTTCTCGAGAAAATGAAGAATTAAAAGCAGAGATCTCTCGCATTCACGTGGATCCAAGTTATCAGCGCCAGCTTGCTAAAGAACACCTGGGAGTGATCGCTGCAGATGAGTTTCTCATTCTTTTTGCCCAGGATAATGGGGAAGAAAAAGTTCCTGATAACTTTCTATAATTTTTTAATGGCTTCCTCGGCCTTCGAAGAAAACTCAACTTTGAGTTGATCTCCAATCTTTATCCCTTGAGAAATTTTGGAACTGGCCTTCATCTCCAGCACATGCTGGGCCCAAACTCCTCGCGCTCGTGGAATCAGTTCAGGATTATTTCTGCCTTTATAGTGAGGAAGGTTACGAATGATATCCAGAACTTTGAAGTTGTGGTCGAGGAAAAAAAGGTCGAGGTTAAAGTAAGTGTCTGGCATCCAGAAATGTTTTTCACCAGCAGTTTTATAATAAAAAAGCATACCTTCATTATCTTTAAAATCTTGCTCCTGCACTCCTGAGAGCCCTTGTTCTTGCTCAGTGAGTGTTAACGCAAGGTAGATTGTAACGGTGTGTCCCTGCGCCGTTGTTAACTTACTTTGTAAAAGTTCGGGTTTTGTGCTTTTACAAGAAAGAAGAAAAAGAAGTGGTAAAAAAGCCAGTAATTTTATCATGAAGATTCACCGTGATTAAGGTATTATTTGCAGGTCTAATAGTATCAATAAGACGAGGAGCGAGTAAATGTCAAAACTAGAAGGTCTTATGCGCACTCATCACTGTGGTGAGCTAAGAGAGAGTGATATTGGAAAAACTGTCACACTTTGTGGCTGGATGAATAAGTATAGAAATCTGGGGAGTCTGCATTTTATTGACCTTCGTGATAAATATGGTGTGACTCAATTAGGATTTGAAGAGTATAAAGGCGACATCAACCTTCTAAAAACATTTTCTCTAGAGTCAGTCCTCATTGCCACAGGAGTAGTGAAGGCTCGTCCAGATTCTGCCAAAAATAAAAATATGAATACAGGAATGGTCGAAGTTCAGGTTACTGAAATTCGCGCTCTTGCTATTGCTGAAGAAGTGCCGTTCTTGCCGCATGGAATGGTGGGAGCTACAGAAGATTTACGTCTAAAGTATCGTTACCTGGATCTTCGTTCAAAAAAACTTCAAGATATTCTGACTTTAAGATCCAAGGCTACACGTGCTGCTCGTCAGGCACTCTATGATCTTGATTTTGTCGAAGTAGAAACTCCTATTCTTTATAAAACAACTCCTGAAGGAGCTCGTGATTATATTGTTCCATCACGTGTTCATCCAGGAAAGGTTTACGCTCTTCCACAGTCACCACAGACTTTAAAGCAGCTTCTGATGATTGCTAATACTGATAAGTATTTCCAGATCTGTCGCTGCTTTAGAGATGAAGATTTACGTGCAGACAGACAGCCTGAATTTACTCAGATCGATATCGAGGTCTCTTTCCCAACTCTTGAGTACATGAAAAATCTTGCCACTCATATGGTAAAAAGAGTTTTCAATATGCCGGATAACTTTGAGATGAAGTCTATCTCTTATGAAGAAGTTATGCGCGATTATGGTTCCGATAAGCCGGATGTTCGTTTTGCTCTTAAGCATATGAATGTCACTTCAATCTTTGCTAATTCAGGTTTTGCCACTTTCGCCGATGTGGCAGCAGCAGGTGGTCTGGTGAAGGCCATGTTTGTTCCTACTTCTATGGGAACTCTTGCTCGTAAGGATATCGATGCTTTAGTTGAAGTCGTTAAACCTTACGGTGGTAAAGGTGTTGCCTGGTTTAAAGTAGAAGGTGGAGCAACTTCAGGTGGTATTTCAAAATTTATTACTCCAGAGATTTTATCAGCTTTAACAGACCTTTCTGTAGAGAAGGGAGACGGTCTATGGGTCTTCTGTGCTGATAAAAATGAAAACATCACTCATGATTGTGCTGATGCTCTTAGACGTCACTTTGGTAAAACATTTAATCTGATCAATCATGATGAGTATGCTTTCCTATGGGTCTATGACTTTCCACTTTTCGACTACGATAAAGAGACTAATACTTTAGCCGCTAAACACCATCCATTCACTCGTCCTAAGGATGAGGATGTTGAGCTTTTCTTCTCGGATGATAAAGCTAAAATTGGCCAGGCCAAAGCTTATGCCTACGATATTGTTTGTAATGGATATGAGATCGGTGGTGGATCAATGCGTATCTATGATAACAAGCAACAGTCACAGATGTTTAAACTTCTTGGCTTCACTCCAGAAGAAGCACAAGCTCAGTTTGGTTTCTTTGTTGAAGCCCTTAAATATGGAACACCTCCACATGCAGGTATGGCCTTTGGTTTAGACCGAATCATCATGCTTCTGGCAAAAACTGATTCGATTCGCGATGTGATAGCATTCCCGAAAACAGCTTCAGCGACTGATATGATGGCCCAAGCTCCATCTACTCCTTCTAAGGAACAGACCGATGAACTTGGCCTTACATGGATCAATAACAAGTAGAACTGTATAGCGATGAGGGCGGTATCTTTTGGAAGATACCGC
>DATGND010000020.1:0-4110 GCA_035306925.1 Bacteriovoracaceae bacterium
ATAAACGAATTGATGCTCAAGATTTATTGGATAAGAAATTTGGTTTTAGATTGAAAGCGTTTGAGCAAGTTTTTTGTATTCAATAAAATTATCATCTTGCTTAGTAATACACTCGCTGATTGGAGCAGTCGTTGTTTTTCCGTCGCGCACCACTGTTACGTGAGCTGTTTTACCTTCCACTAGGGCCTCAACTGCGAGGTTACCCATTTGGGAAGCAATAAAGCGATCTGTAGCAACTGGAGAACCACCACGTTGAATATGGCCAAGGATGGCCACGTGGTTATCGAGCTTATGATTTTCTTTAAGGTTTCTTCCTATTTCATAGCTTCTGCCACCCTTAGGTCCTTCTGCTACGATGATAATAGATGACTGCTTTCCACGGGCCATACCGCGGTTAACGTCATCAACAATCCTTTGATAATCCACATCTTCATGAGGAAGAAGCACGTTCTCTGCTCCTGTACATACTCCAACCTTAAGGGCAATAGCGGCAGAGTTTCTCCCCATCACTTCCACAAGGAAAGTGCGGGCATGTGAGTGGGCCGTATCCCGGATTCTATCAACTGCATCGATAGCTGTTTGAACAGCTGTTTCAAAACCAATGGTGTAATCTGTACCAGAGATATCATTATCAATGGTTCCAGGAATTCCCATCACAGGAAAATTGAATTCTTCTCC
Organism: Bacteriovoracaceae bacterium; assembly: GCA_035306925.1. Classification (GTDB taxonomy): domain Bacteria; phylum Bdellovibrionota; class Bacteriovoracia; order Bacteriovoracales; family Bacteriovoracaceae; genus Peredibacter. The sequence continues at coordinate 679 of DATGND010000020.1, forward strand.
GAATTTTTTAGCACCATTAAAAGAACCATCACCACCTATAACAATAAGAGCGTCGATGCCTTGAGATTTAAGATGATTGTAACCTTGTTCACGAAACTTTTTTTCTCTGAACTCCGGACAGCGTGATGTTTGAAGAATCGTTCCTCCACGCTGAAGAATATTACCAACGCTGGAGAGGTCCATAACCTGAAAATCTCCATTCACAAGACCAGAGTATCCTCTTCTAATGCCTGATACTTTGATTCCTTTTGAGAGAGCGGTTCTCACTACGGCACGAATGGCACAGTTCATACCAGGAGCATCTCCACCAGAACTTAAAATAGCAATATGTGAAATCTTCATATTAATTGGCCTCTAAGAAAATAGGTTTACCAGTAAAGTCTGGAGCTTGCTCAAGTCCTAAATAGTATAGAACAGAAGGAGCAACATCTTTGAGAGCTTTAATTTTAAGCTCCGGATTAACAATCCCTTTTTTACCTTTCAAGCTTTCATGAACAACACAGAAAGGGACTTCTGATGAAGAGTGGGATGTATGAACTCCTCCTTCCTCATAAGTCATCTGGTCAGCATTTCCATGATCAGCGGAAAGAATCATCGTAATATTGTTTTTCTGGCAAGCTTCAAAAAGTCGACCTATACATTGATCAACTGTTTCTACCGCTTTAACTGCGGCATTAAAGTTTCCGGTATGCCCTACCATGTCTGCATTGGCATAGTTCACCAGATAGAAAGAATAAGAAAGATCATTAAGTCTCTTCACTAGTTCATCTGTTACCTCATGGGCACTCATTTCTGGTTTGTGATCATAAGTAGGTACTTCTCTTGGAGATGGAACTAATACTCGATCTTCTCCTGCAAATGGCGTTTCTTCTCCACCATTAAAAAAGTAAGTCACATGAGCATACTTTTCCGTTTCAGCAATTTTAAATTGCTTTTTACCAAGTTGGGAAAGGTAGTCAGCTAGCGTTCCATTGATTTTCTCTTTATCAAAAAGAATAGGAAGGTCTGGGCACTCATCTGGCACATAAGGAGTCATACACAGAAAGTAACCAGGCTTAATAGGAACCAGAAATTCTTCAAAGTTCTTATCATTTAAAGCAAGAGTGATTTGTCTTGCTCTATCTGGTCGATAGTTAAAAAAGAAAATGCTGTCACCTTCTTTAATGGCGCCCTCAGGATTGAAAAGAACAGGAGTAATGAATTCATCCCAAATATCTTTTTGGTATTCACTTTTAATATAAGAAACAGGATCAAGATCGGTAACCAGACCTTGTCCTGTCATCGTTTTATAGGCATGTTCAATTTTGTTCCATCTTCTATCTCGATCCATTCCAATGGAGCGACCTTGCATGCTGGCGAAGATGAAGTTGTCAAATTCAAGAATCTCTTGAGTATAGCGAATACCTTGATCCTTAGAAGTATCTCGACCATCCATGAAGGCATGGAGATAGACTTTGATATCTGGATAGTTTTTGAGAATTTTTAGAATTTCTTTCAAGTGATCAATGTGGGCATGAACTCCACCGTCGGAGAGTAATCCCATTAAATGAAGACGCTTAGTTCCCTGCTGAGTTTTAGCGATCAACTCCTGCAGACGAGGCATATCTTTAAGAGTGTTTAACGTGATAGCTTCATTAATACGAACAAGGTCCTGGCGAACTGGCCTTCCTGCACCCAGGTTCAAGTGACCAACTTCCGAGTTACCCGCAACTCCTTTCGGGAGTCCAACCGCTTCACCGCCTGGTTCAATAGTTGTCAGAGGATATTCAGAAAAAAGTTTATCAAGATTTGGTGTTTTGGCCGTTAAGATTGCATTATTGTGATGGTTAGAACTCATTCCAAAACCATCCATGATCACCAGCAATACTTTATCACTTAAGCCTTTTAAATTCATAAGGCCCCCTTTTAGAAAGTAGTTTATCTGAATTGGGTTAGTTATGGTAGGGGTGTTTGAGCCGAATAGTCTGAGCGCGATAAAGCTGTTCAACGATCAAGAGTCGAGCAAATTTATGAGGGAAAGTAAGAGCAGATAAGGATATTTTTTCCTGACAACCTTTTAAGAATTGTTCGCTGAAGCCTTCCGCTCCCGCTATGACAAATATAACCTTATTTGGTCTTTCTATGAGGTCCTGAGTCCACAGAGCAAAGTCAACAGAAGTCATCTTCTTGCCCCATTCAGAGAGAGCAATGATATGTGGTGTAGAGGAGGGGGAGATCTCTTTAATCTTTTTAGTTAAGGCTTCTCCCTCAATTTCTTTATTTACAGCACTGGCCCTGACTTCATGAATAATGAGTTCAGGGCTATTGATTCTTTTTAGAAAGTCTTTTTCTATCGCTTCAAAATGAGGGTCTTTTAGTTTTCCAACAACAACTAAATGAAGCTGCTTAGACATCTTTTAGAAGTAACCTTTGAGGTCTGAATTTGTTTCCTTAGTACTGGTAGGTTGAGCATAATAGAACTCTTCCGGAATTTGAACTTGAGGATTCTTAGCAATCACCATGTCCAGATCATAAATATCTCTAGCAGCACCTGTAAAGATATGAACCATGATGTCGCCTGTATCGAGAAGAATCCAGTCAGCACCTTCATATCCTTCATAAGAAAGAATATTAGCATTGTGATGCTTTAGGTTAATAGAAATTTCATCGGCCATCGCACGAGCTTGTGTGGCGTTTTGAGCAGTTCCCAGAATAGTATAATCACAAAGTGAAGAAGATTTTCTCATATCAAAAATTTTGAGATTATCACCTTTGAAACTTGCTAGGATCCAAGCAGAAGATAGGGCGTGGTTGAGTGGAAACTCATAAGCCTCATTCTTCATAATCTTATCAACTTCGCCTTTAATGTATTCATTCATGGCCATTTTCAATATCCTCTTTTGTTCTAATCATGAGCTGTTTCAGAAGCTCGATGTTTCTACCAGAAACTCCTGAAATAGGCAGGACTTTGCGGTCTAACTGTTCTTCCATTGAAGAGCGGAATTTTTCTATCTCTTCTTCGGTCATGGCGTCAATCTTAGTTAAGCAAACTATTTCTTTTTTATTAAGTAAATCCGGATTAAATTTTTCTAGTTCTTCACGAACAATTGAATAGGCTTCAATCGCTTCATATTCCTCTAAAAACATTGAACAATCGATGAGATGAACCAAAGCACTGGTTCGTTCAATATGCTTTAAAAACTTAATTCCAAGGCCTTTCCCTTCAGATGCACCTTCGATAAGCCCAGGGATATCGGTAACAACAAGAGTCTTATCATTAACAGTTACGACCCCGAGATTGGGTTCAAGAGTCGTGAAAGGGTAGTCTGCAATTTTAGGGCGAGCAGCGCTGATGGCCGAGATAAGAGTGGATTTTCCAGCATTAGGAAGTCCAATGAGAGCGATATCGGCTAAAAGCTTGAGCTCTAGATGAACAGGGATGCTTGTTCCTGG
>DATGND010000021.1:0-21258 GCA_035306925.1 Bacteriovoracaceae bacterium
CCACATACGCGGCAACGGAAATAATAAAGATCTGCTTTGTCTGGTGAAGGGCTTCCACTGTAATATCATCGATTTTTATCGATGTCGCCTTCGCCACCTTTCTGAAGCGCTCAAGAACGATATTTTTAAGAAAGAGAACCACAAAATAACTTACAATCGCTGCAAAGACAGGAATGTAAAAGTGAGGTTGCGAAAATTCTTTAAAGATTTCTCCGTTCATTAATCCACCTTTTTAGGTTCAGGAAGTTTTTTAACAATAATAAGCGGTAAAACGAGTGTTAGTGCTCCAATAATGTAAGCAAGAACTGATCCAAATCGCCAGTAAACAAGAGAAGCGTAAATCGGTCCGATTACTCGTCCCATTGAACCAAGTGATCTAAAAGTTCCCAGGCTCTGCCCCTGAATCTCTTGAGGAGTATAAAAAGAAACAAGAGATGTCAGACATGGAATAATCATGGCAGAACCCACTGATAAAAAAGCAAGACCTAGATAAAGCATCCACACCGAATGAGCATAAGCAATGATAATAAGACCAGGTATGATAGCTAGTAGCCCTTGAAGACTCATCTTGATCTCACCCACCTGATGGGCCTTACGTCGAACATATCCACCTTGAACCATTCCAAGAATGAAGCCGATATAAATAAACATGTAGGCATTATCCATGGAGGTAAAAGAGAGTCTTTCTACCGCAAGGAATGTCAGAGTGAATTCCATTCCAGAGAAGGCGGTAATAAAGAAAAAATAAGCGAGGTTTGTTGCATTCACTCCAGGATAAGGAAGCGGTCTAAAAAGCTTTAACGGGTTAATGCTTCTATTCTGTACGGTTTTTGCTCCGAAAACTTTTGTTTCAGGAAACATCTTCCACACCATAATAAGATTTGCAAAAGATAGAATAGCCGCGAAAGCCGCTGGAACCGAGAAAGGGTTTACTCCCCAAGAAGCCCATTCAGGATTATTTACTAAAGGATTCCAGAGAGAAAGAATTCCTCCAAAGGCCGGACCAAAAACAAATCCAAGAGCAAAAGAAATTCCCAGGATGGCCATTCCTTTGGAACGATTTTTCTCATCGGTAACATCACTGATCACAGCTGAAGCAATGGATAAGTTACCAGACATAATACCGCCGAGAATTCGCGCAAGAATGAGAAGGGTAAAAGAACCTGAGAAAACCCAAAGAACATAACTTAAGAAAAGTCCAAAAACAGAAATAAGAAGAACAGGTCTTCTTCCTACTCTATCAGAGATAGCGCCCAACATCGGAGCCGCAACAAATTGTAATAGAGAATAAAGAGCTCCCAGCAATCCACCAAAAAGAACAACTGTGGACATTAAAGGCGTTCCACTTTCTGTCGTGGTTACCGTTTGAATACTAGAAATAAGCTTCATCAATCCCGATAAAAAGAAATTGTCAGCATCTACACTTAAGTAATGAGCGGACATGGCCGGAAACATCGGGAAAATAATTGAAAAGCCTATGAGGTCCAAAAACATCGTAAGGAAAACAACTTTTAAAACTTTCTTTGTATGATCACTCATAGGAGTTGGAGCAATTTTTTCTTGTTCTTTCATAACTTCTTGATACCTATCCTTCAAATCAACTTCATAATAGAGGTTATCTTTCTCTTCTTGAGTTCCATTAACTGTGACATTAATAAAGTGAGCGTAGTCTTTAATCCAGGAAGAATCATTGTTAAGACATGGAATATGAACTAACTCTCCTCCCAGCTCCTTGACTTCATCTCCAAGTTCGTTACCGATCTCATCCGTTGTCTCTAAACAGTCCACCACAAAACTTGGGCAATAGACGGCAACTTTCTTTACCCCCTTTTTCACTTCATCTTTTACACTTTGATCCGTGTAAGGGCCTAACCACACTTCACTTCCAAAGCGAGACTGAAAGCACATCTTCACAGGAATACCTATATTGAGCTTGTCTTGGATAAGCTCAAAAGTCTCCATACAGTGAATAAGGTAGATATCTTTTTTGCTGACAACTCTTCTCAAGGGAATCCCATGAAAAGAGAGAAATAAAACTTCAATACCCGGATTTTCTTTTACGTATTTTTCAATCTGGGCCACGGAGTGATCAATGAAAGCTTTACTACGATGATAAAAATTAATCATCTCAAAGCTTGGGATATTAACTCTCTTTTTAAACTCATGCCCCAGACCATCCACTACTGAGGCAATAGTAGATTCAGAATATTGGGGGAACTGGGGAAAAAAGACAAACTTTTGAGCACGGGTGAAAGGGTCTTCTTGATCCCAGGCATTCATAATGTCTTTAAGTCTTGGACTTGAAAGCATGAACTTATAATCAATCTCAATGTTACTATTAAGATGAGGTTTAAGACTCTCGGTAACATCCACAGTATTCGTAATGAGAGGAAAACCTTCAGGAGCTTCAATTCGACGATAGGCCTCCGCCGAGCGTTTTGGTCTGAACGGTAAAACAAAAAGATAAAGGATAATCTTCCATACCCAAGGGGTTGTATCAATTACACGAGGATCACTTAAAAACTCTTTTAAGTAGGATCGAACATCAGATATTTTAGTTGACCTTGGCGAACCTAATTGGCCAATGATCACTTTAATTTTTGAATTCATCTGCCTGCCTATGAAAATAGTAAAAAGACACTTCTCTTTTTGGCATATAGGATGCTAAATGACTATAATCAATAATTATAAGGACTCAACATATGGCCAAAAAATATAAATCCGAAGGCAGAAAGTCTAAGGAGTTGCAGAGCGTCACTCTCCTGGGAAATACTAATACGGATTATCCAGATAGCTATGCCCCCCACGTTTTAGAAAAATTTCCTAATAAAAACCCTGATAATGATGCTTGGACCTCATTCATTTGCACTGAGTTCACTTCTCTTTGCCCTAAAACAGGTCAGCCGGATTTTGCAAAAATTTTCATTAATTACATTGCTGATAAAGAAATGGTTGAATCAAAGTCTTTGAAGATTTACCTCTTCAGCTTCAGAAACCACGGGGATTTTCACGAGGATTGTGTCCAAAAAATCTGTAAAGATCTCTTTAAACTGATGAAGCCAAAGTATATCGAAGTGATGGGTGATTTTACTCCACGTGGCGGAATTGCTATTTTCCCATACGCTTCTATGAGCAATGGAAAGAAAAAATACGAAGAGTTAAAAAATATCCGCATGGCCCAATACTCTCCGGGTAAATACGGAATGGATCTTTCAAGACTTTACTAAGGATCGAATATGTTTGGACTCGGCTTGGGAGAAATTCTCCTTATCTTTATCATTGTGCTTTTCTTCTTCGGCGGAAAGAAACTTCCTCAGCTTGGTTCTTCCTTGGGAGAATCCATCAAAAACTTCAAGAAAGCTCTCAATGACGATACTGATAAAAATAAGAAAGATGGACAGAATTAAATTCTGTCCACCACTTTCATAACTATTGGTTCATTCTCTTTAATTGTTTTAAGCTCTTCAAAAATTAAGTGAACAATTTCTTCGTAAGTTTTACCCACTCCTCTTTGATCTAAAATCTCTTTTATATAACGTGCACTTCTATCAATAAGTTTATTATTACTAGGTCGCACCCAGCTCATCACGTTACCTTCAAAACGCCCTAAGAGTCCCATGACTGACGTAGAGTGAGCATTAAGAAGCATTTTAAGTTTTAAGTGAACGATAAAAAGATCTGTTCCCCAATTGTAGGCACGATCAAGTTGACCAAGTTTAAATTTGATGATGCCATCATTAAGAGTGATTTCGAAACTCTCCCCTTCTACTTTCCTTTTTTGCAGCCCTTTCATGGAGATATCAAATCCATACACCTCTTCTAAGTCTATTTTTCGATTCAAATCTTTCCAGCTAAGTGCACGAGGAGGACGACATAAAAGCGCCTGCCACCCCTGTTCGGACAAATTAGTATCTTTAACAAATAAATAACTCAAACTCGCGGGCTGTTCTGAATGAAGAAAGTTTTCAAAACCATTAAGAGAGAAAGTGGGAGATCTCTCCGTTGTATCAGTGAGAATACTAATGGCAAGGGATGGATCAGAGATATAATTTACAACTTTATTTTCCTGGTAATACTTAAACTCTTCATCGGTAAAAGAGGAAAAGTTCTCATATTTAAAATAGAGTTTTTTTATTTGTTCTTGGTAATGAGAGCAAAAACTCTCCTTATTTTCATGCTGATAAAGTAAGCACTCTCCAACCACAAACATTAAGGCCGTTGAGGCCTGCATTCTGGTTGAACCAGAGATCGCCATAGGGCCTACAGGAATACTTTTCTTTTTTACGTTTTGATTGCTAAAAATCTCTTCACAGCGATCAAGACCTTTAAGTTGCTCAGAAGGATTACAATAAATAAAATAAGGTTTTTGCCTTGAAACCTCTGATGCTTTTTGAGCGCTTCCAATCACAAAAGGAGTTTCCCCTCCTTCGCTAGTGGCAATAAGTAAGTCTCCATCTTGAAAGCCCAGCTCCATCAGTTGTCGGTGGCCATAGCTTGTTTGATCCTCAAAACTTTCCACTGACTTAATAAGTGCAAAGTCTCCTCCGGCCATAAAGCTTATGACTTTTTGCTCCCCAAACTTTCTGGTAAACAAAGTCTCAAGCACGAGAGCAAGTCTACCAGTGGCTCCGCAACCACTCATAAAAATACGGTTACCACGGTTAAGTGTAGTCGTTATATCTTGATAGAGTTCCCAAAAGTCAGAAGCATATTGGGTAAGAGAATCAAGGGCCTCATGATCAACTTCACTTAAAAGGCGTAAACCTTTTGCCGTCTCTTTTTTTAACGCTTGTGAAAGTTGACGAGTTTTGGGATGAAATGATTCCGTTAAAAGCCTTCCCAGTTGAAATTGATGACTTACATTTAAAAAGCTTTTAGCGCTTGTAGAAGACGACATAGTTTTCCTTCATTTATACGTCAAATCACACTAATGATAGTAGAGAATCACAGCCTTGAGCAATAGGTCTCAAAAAACTTAGTCAAATATCCCCGTTTAAAAATAAACCTACCAGAGCTTACACTACTAGGCCGGCAAGCTCTTTGCTTAAACAGGCACATGTCAATTTTGTGCTTACTTGAGCTTCGTGTTTATTTGGGCACTACATATTAAGGAGTAGATATGAAGAAAAAGTTGCATAAGTATGTCCCTTATTTAGTGGGTACTTGTTTATTAGCAATGGTTGCATGTGGTAGTGACGATGATGACAACGGAAGCGGAAGACCTGGTGGTGGCGGTGGAGGAACCACAGGTGCTCCTGATGAACAACAAGAAACAATTGGAACTTATAGGGCAACACTTGCACCTATACCTTTAAATACCACAGCTTCCGGAAATCCTACCGGTAGACTTGATGTGGTCATCGAAGGAGATGAGTTCAAAGCAACCATGAATATGGAAGGAGTGCCGGCAAGCATTGTCCATGCTCAACACATAATGCTTGGAACAAGCTGTCCAACAGAGGCCAATGATGTCAATAATGATAGCTTTATTGATATCTTCGAAGGTATTCCAAATTATGGCCTTGCTCTGATTCCGCTGGATGGAGATCTGGAGGATCAGGATGATGGAAAAGAAGGATTCCCTCGTGCAAGTGCAGATGGAAGCTATACTTGGACCAAAACGGCTTCATTATCCAGAATGATTGCAGATCTTCAAGATGCTGATGTGGATCCAGAAGATGCTCTTGGAAAACTTAGTGGTAATGAACTTAACCTTGCCGGTAAAGTAGTGATTGTCCATGGAGTAAGAGAAGATGCTAATCTCCCTGACTCTGTAAGAACCATCGATGATTTTAGAAGTCATGAATCTCTTCCAATTGCCTGTGGTGTAATTGAAAGGGTTCAGCAAGAAGAAGGTGGAACTACTGGTGGCGATGATACAACGACTACAGGTGGTGACACTGGTGGCACTAATGGAAACGGTGGCACTAATGGAAACGGTGGCACTAATGGAAACGGTGACACTAATGGAAACGGTGACTCTAACGGCAATGGTGGCACTAACGGCAATGGTGATAACCAACAATAACTTAAGTTGCTAAATAAATTAGTAAAAATCGAATTGGGTCCTCTTTCGAGGGCCCTTTTGTATTCTCAAATCAAACTAAATAGACGTATGATGCCCAAACGTTTTTTATCCATTAAAGGGGGAAATCCGTTTTGGCACCTAAATTACCTGATGATTTAAAGTCTTCTATTGTTGTTTCTTTAGTGGCCCTCCCGCTTTGTCTTGGAATCGCACTCGCCTCTGGAGCTCCTCTATCTTCTGGTATTTTAGCAGGAATCATTGGGGGGATAATAACTGGTCTTGTTAGTAACTCTCACATCTCAGTCTCTGGACCTGCTGCTGGACTGACTGTTATTGTTCTCGCGCAAATCGAGCGATTTGGTTTAACTCAATTTTACAATATTGTATTGATGGCGGGCCTTCTCCAGATCTTTTTCTCACTCATCAAAGGAGGAAGAATTGGAGATCTTTTTCCCAATGCTGTTATTCATGGAATGCTTGCGGCCATTGGAATTACCTTAATCATTAAACAAATTCCTCTTGCTTTAGGAAGTAATCTCTCTGAATTTAGCTTAAGTCCTCAGCATCTTCTCATTTCACTCATCACCTTAGTAACAATCATTACCTGGGATAAGTTTAATTTCAGATTTAATTATCTTTCTTTCATTCCTTCAGCACTATTGGCCGTAGGGATTTCTATTATTCTTAATATAAGTTTTGATCTTTTCGCGGCTAAAGATCTTGTTTCCATTCCTGATCAACTTTTAAGCACCATACACATGAATCTTCCCTCTTCTTTTAGCTTAGAGCTTTTTATGGGGGCAGTGACTATTGCTGTGGTAGCAAGTCTTGAGACACTTCTTTGCATCGATGCTGCAGATAAAATTGACCACGAAAAAAGGGTGACTAACAAGAATAGAGAGTTATTGGCCCAAGGATTGGGAAATACCCTATGCGGAATCATAGGGGCCTTACCTGTGACAGCGGTGATTGTAAGAACGACCACAAACATCGGAGCAGGAGCTAAGACCAAATGGTCTGCTATCTTTCATGGGCTCTGGCTCCTTCTCTTTATTTCTCTTGGAAGTTCACTCTTGAATAAGGTTCCTCTAGCGACTTTAGCCGTTATCTTACTTATCGTGGGCTACCGTCTGTCAAGGCCTGCACTTTTTAAGATGATGTATAAAAAGGGCATTGATCAGTTTTTTATCTTCTGTGCAACCATCATCGCTATTTTAATGACTGATCTTTTAAAGGGGATCATCATTGGTTTAGTGATCTGTCTTATTATGGAAGCTAAGTTTTTTAAGAATAAGGTCACCATCAAAGAAGTCAGTAAAAATAAATTAATTTCCTTCAATGCCAGAACAACTTATTTTACAAGGCTTACCATTCAACAAGTTTTCTCAAAACTAAGAGAAGATGAAATTCTTGAAATTCAAAAAAGTCAGGAAATGAATCCGGACGTTCAGGACTTAATTGATGACCTTAAAAAAAGATTCCCTGAAAAGATAGTTATCTCTTAGTCTCTAGAAATATGATTAAAAAGATACTCATTGAAACAAGGATCTTCAAAATTCGATAAATGGGAAGCTTCAAGAACCTTTACCACCGACTGAGGTATGAGTTCTCCCATTTTCTGAGCTTCAGCGACGGTGGTTACTTCATCTTGAGCACCTGCTAAAATTAAAACTGGTTTATTTATTTTGGGTAACCCATCCCATAAATTAGTCTTTGCTAAAACTTCGCAAAGAGCGATGTAATCTTCAGGTCTGGTTTCATCAAATCCTTTCAAAGCTTTCTCTACCTTGGAAGGATAGCGCTCAATAAAGCCTTGAGTAAACCAGCGACCACTAGAAGCCTTACGAACAGACTCGAGTCCCTCTTTCTTAACCTGAGCTATTCTTTGTTGCCATCCTTCATCACTTCCAATGGACGGAGCTGTATTAGAAAAAGCAAAAGATAAAAACTTATCAGTGGCATTAATAGCAAGCCATTGTCCTATTAATCCTCCGAGTGAAATTCCACAAAAATAGGCTGAGGGTATTTCAAGAGTGTCCATAAGATGAAGAAGATCTTTACCTAAATCATCTATACTCTTTCTACCTACACCTATCGTCTCATAACGAAGGATGCGATAATCATTATTAAGAAAGTTAACCTGATCATCCCACATGGACATGTTTGTCCCCAGAGAGTTAGAGAATACAATCCAAGGTCTACCTTCTTTCCCATCGATTCGATAAATCATACTCTCTCCAATAATATGGCCGATCCTTGTCCTACACCTATACACATTGAAGCAATAGCATAACGTTCAGTTGACTGAGCTAAGACTCTTGCTGCATGCAGAGTTATTCGAGCACCACTGGCCCCTAGAGGATGTCCAAAGGCAATCGCTCCACCATGAATATTGACGTTACTCGCATCATCAGCAAGCTCTAAAGACCTCATCACTGCTAAACACTGAGATGCGAAGGCCTCATTAAGCTCCCAGTATCCTATATCTTTGGTTTGAAGTTTATAGCGAGATAAAAGGGCCTTTACTGCAGGCACCGGGCCAATCCCCATTATTTCAGGACGAACACCCGTAGCGATAGCACCCTTGATTCGAGCAAGAGGTTTGAGGTTATATTTTTTAATCATCTCTTCGCTGGCAATCAAAGTAGCTACAGCACCATCATTAATACCGGAAGCGTTACCAGCAGTAATTGTTCCTTCACTTGAAACCACACCTTTAAGTTTAGATAGTTTTTCAAGAGAAGTATCTCGTGGATGCTCATCTACACTAAATATTCTGTGCTCCTTCTCCCCTTTTTTTAATGGAAGCTTTATAGGGGTAATTTCATCACTCAAAGCCCCTGCCTCAATAGCTTTAAGTGCTTTTTCCTGTGAACGTAGAGAGAACTTATCTTAATCAACTCTTGAAATATTAAACTCTCGTGCCACCTTTTCAGCGCAAATCCCTCACCTCTCCCGTAGTGATGAGTTATCTTGACCGCGAGCTAACTCCAGAGCTTCACCAATTTATAAAACGGCTACGAATGCTTTCAACAATCAATAAAAGCAGAAACAGCTCCACTAACGGCCAGGCGTTATAAGGTCGGTTGTGGTTGAGGAGGTTCCTGCCCCCTTTGAGTCTTCACGGTTGAATAACTCGCTACCTCAGTGACTTCCTCTTCTTCTTTTTCTTTATCAAGTATTCTTTTGATAACTGGGTTTTGAAGTAGACCTTGTTTGTACTCCTGAATTCCATGGTAACGATCCAGTGAAATCCCTACCGCTTCTACTAAGCGAAGAATAGCTAAGGCATACATATCAGCAACCGAGTACATTTCCCCCACAAGATAAGCATGATCTTTTAATTGATTGTTCATATCCTCAAGACGTTTTTCAATTTTTTGCCGAATCATTGCCATGTATTCTTCCCCAGGGGATTTTTTAGCAAAAAAAGGTGTCAGACCTTTATGGACTTCCGTACTTAAAAAGGTCAGCCACTCAATACACTTGGCACGTTCTTCAATGTTTTTTGGCATATAGGCATCTGAGTGAGTTGCAGATAGGTATTGCAGAATACTCGTAGCTTCAGTGAGAACAGTCCCATCATTTAAAACGAGTGCAGGAACATATCCTCGAGGATTAAAACTTTCTAAGACTTTTCTGTTGTGATGGAGACTTACTTTAGTTGCTTCATAAGGCACAGCTAGTTCTTCCAGCATAATATGAACGGCCAGTGAACAAGCGCCTTCAGCATAAACGAGTTGCATCGCTCTCTCCTTTTTAAAAATGACCTTATTAAGGGTTACTTCAAGGAGAGAAACTTGCTAGGGATAACGAATCGCAGGTAGTTTACTCTAAGATTAAAGATGGTGAGTCCAGTAGTAACAACGAGTATTCCCTTCTCTACCATAAGCATCGTAAAAAACTTGATAGAAGTAATCCCCGTTCTTTCTTAAGTAGGCCCAAACTTTGCGACCAGACTGCCGATTAAAGAAGCGAAGATCATGGCGAGCTGTTTCAAGAGACTCGTATAATGGTTCAATATAGGGAGAGAGAAAATCGTGATCCTTGTCATCAAGAAAATCAGCGCTCCTATTGTGGAAAGTGTAATTGGCAAGTTCATATCGAGGACGACTAATAGGCCCAACGTCATCCACCTGCTCTTTCTCTCTAACATAGAATCCTATGTTTTTAGGAGTGTCAGGACTTCCCCTATGAAAACATCTTCCTACATAAGGTCTATGCAAAATCTCTTCAACTGCAGGTCTTTGCCCGTAGTAAAACAGATCTCCGAGTTGTTCAAAATATGTTTGAGCACTTAGTGGGTTTAGCTGAATAAGGAGCCATAAAAATAATGATATTTTTCTCATAGTTTTGATCCTTTTACCCTCATCTCTACCTAAAAAATCAAGGCTCGTCACTATTTTAGGAAAACTTAATTTTTCTTAAAATCCCTCTCAAAAGCACTGAATAAGTTACATTTCTAAACTTGTGATTCAACGTTTCTAATAACATTCCAAAAAACACAAATGCCTGTCTTTGCTTTCTCAATAAACTGTGGAAAGAAGTAACCGAGAAGACTTCAACGAGCTATTTATAGAAGGTGCTTATGGGAGAATTAATTGAGTTTATTCTTTATTGGATTGGCAAAATAAAGAGAAAAAAGAAATAGTCAAAAAAAAAGGGAGCCCCTGCTTGGCTCCCTTCTTTCGACATCCTGTCGCTTTTTTGAAGTAACATCCTGTCACCTCATACATTCATTATACCTAAAGTTTGAGGCTCTCAAAGCAAAATCTCTGCGGGAAATTTTTTCCAAGTTATCTTATTTAATAATCAATCACAATCATCTAACATAATAGAGAGAAAAGTATCTAACATATCAAAAGTGCGATATTAGTGGAGTAAACCTCAATGAATAACAAACCGAAACGATCGGTCTTTAGAACCTCCTTTACCTATTTCATTCCTTCCCCTCCTCATCGGAAAAGTGGATATCGAGAAAGAGAGTTCGATAAAATCATGCAAGGAATTTTAAACTCAGGTTTTGAAATTGAAGAACTAAGAACTGAAAGTGTGCAGACACCACAGTCAGGGATGTTCATTCTTACTATCTTAAAGGCCAAGAGTAAGAAGGTATTTACTTTAGATGAAAACATCGATATTCACGAAAGTTTTAAACTTTCAGAAGAGCCATTGGACAATGACATTATCTATGAAGAAGACGAATAAGCTTCACAAACTTTTTTTCATCAATCTGTGTCTCCTTTCTAGTTGTGGGATGCTTATCAATAAAATTGAGTCTCCTATTGTTGATAAAGATGTCATTTATAAAAACAGGGAAATTAAACCTACCTATTGTCCTGTTGAAATGAATCCTCAAATTCAATTGGTCGGTTCTAATAAATCTTCCCAAGAAAGTTACCTAAGATTTTCAAATAAACTCAAGAACACTGATGTCATTGATCACTTGGTTCTCTGGAGTTTAGTTCAGCTATCTCTTCGTCCTGATCAGTCCTCACCGACCTCACGCTTGCAAACACTGATCAACTATAAAGACGAAGTTTATTACTTTGATTTCTTTTCGGAAAACGATGACGATCAATACCCCTATCTCTATGGATTGGAGTGGCTTCTTAAAAAGTTTAAGAAAAATACCAATCTTCAACACTACGTCAGTATCCTTGAAGGACGTTTTCGAGATTCTATGAAGGTAAGTCCTGATCTTGAGCGCTTTCTTTTAAAGAATCAGGAAATGATCAAATTAAATGAAACTCTTGCTCCTTATTTTTTCAGAGGGACTGATGTTCTAAGAGAGAATGAAAGTACTCCAAGAATCAATTTGCGTCGTGTTCTGAATGAATACAATAAGGCCAAGAAGAAACAAAATATCGTTATTAATACGACTCTCCATCGCTTCTCTACTGACAAAGGTTATGTCGGAGATTGCAACTACGACTTCAACCTTTATTCTAAATCCATTTTTTTAATTGATAAGACCATGCCGGTTTCAAATATTTTTGGTCTTTCCTTAGGAAAGGATGCCTTTTTAAATTCATCCTCACAGATTTTTAAAAAGGCAGAAGCACTTTTTGGAGGGCCATTGTTTAAAGGATCTTCCAAAGTCAGAAGTGCTGCCATTTGTTCGATTGAAAATAAAAGCACTAAAATCTGGGCCATTTCAAATGAGAGCAGAGACCCTGGTCAACACCTCTTTCATCTTATTAAATATGGTCTTCCTCTCTCTGATTCTTTTGAAGATGTTGATAAGCTTTTTAAGCATTCAAGACACTTATTTCTCTCTGATCCTATCAGGCTTATTATTGAGTCAAATCGCAGTGATCAACAACAGATTCAGAACCTTTTAAAGCTGAATGTGCCTATCTATCACGCGGACTCCTTAGGTAATATTTGGGGCTATGTTCAGACTCCGAACAAAGCATCTCGATTTATTATTGATGAAAGAAATAGCGGAGACTTTACTTGCAAATAACCTTAAAGGGAAAGGCTTCTCAGAAAGAGTTCCAGCTCTTAGTGGAGCCTAAACATCTCGATATGAGCCTCTTAGATTTTCTAAGGGCTCAAGGTTTTCCAGTCGCCTCGTCTTGCAGTGGTGCTGAAGTTTGCAGAAAATGCATTATTCAAAATGAGATTTTAAGTTGTGCTGTTTCTGTTTCAGATTTTCTAAAAGAATATCCGGATGGAATCGTTGTTATTGATTATCTTTAAAATAACGAACTGCCCCCTTACACCAAAGACTTGTTTTCTGGGGATGAAAGAATAAAAAAAAGGTCCAGATGAACTGGACCTCTATCATTAGTATTTTTTGAA
Source organism: Bacteriovoracaceae bacterium (assembly GCA_035306925.1). Lineage (GTDB taxonomy): Bacteria > Bdellovibrionota > Bacteriovoracia > Bacteriovoracales > Bacteriovoracaceae > Peredibacter. The sequence goes on from DATGND010000021.1 coordinate 12,836, forward strand.
GCCGCCGGTACCTGTAATGAAGAAGGTATCAACATTATTCTCGGCCTTAATCACCGTTGAAATAGTGTATTCAATCAGAACTGTGGCTCCTGCTATTGGATTAAGACGAGTTCCATTATTTTGAATTCCACCCAACTTCATTGTGGCCGTAAAATCATATCCCCATAGGGTCTTAACTTGCTCAGGAAGAACCTGTACAGAAGTCAGATATCGACCTTTGCCATCATATGTTCCGTTATAAGAGTAGAAGACGCTATAGCGAAAATAAACGACCTCGACACCATAGGCGTTTTTCCAGGCAACCTCATAAGTTCTTTTGGTTGGCATACTCCAATTTTCGGTCTCTAGAATATCAACCGGATCGTTTCCTATTTTAGGGATCACACTGATTGGAGCATATCTTGTTGTATTGCTCGGCTTACCCTTGATAACCAGGCGATAAATATCTTCCCCCAGAGCTACCAGATCTCGAGCAACTTTAATAACTCCTCCGGCCTGATCAAGGGAACTTGGTTGTTGGATAGAAGTAGGGCCCTGGGCCGTTTGCGTGAAAGAGTCTAGAAAATCTCTTTCTATGGCCTCAGCAGAAAGCTCTCTGACTGTTTTCTCTGTAATGGTGAAGTAGTCTCTTTCTACGCTGCTTAATAAGTCCTCTTCCAGAACAGCTGCGAAGGTTGAAGTGGAAATGAGAAGTAAACTTAGGGTCAAATTCTTTAGATTTATCATGTACTCTCCCAAGGTTTCCCAGCTTAAAAACCATGATATGCTGTTCTATGTCAACGAGTAGTACAGACCTTGTAATAATGACAGGGTTTCTCTCTCCCTAGTACGACGCAGAGCAAATATAAAAATAACAATTTGCCCCTGTATTTTCCTATTCTTCATCTTTACAATTGATAATAGTTTAGCAGATGATACATAAGGTTCGCTAATGAACTGTATTAAATAAACTTAACATTAAGGTTTTTAAATGAAGTTCTCTCTCGCATTAATGATGTTCTTGATTACTACACTGGCCCAGGCCTTAACTATCGGTGCCTATAACATTAGAAACTTTGATTATGACACCCGATACAGAATTAAGACCAACAAACCCGCCCTCGCCGAAATCATCAAAAACGTTAATGCAGACATCCTTACAGTAGAAGAAATATCCAACACACAAGAATTTGAAAGATTTGTTAGCTCAAACCTTCCTGGTTATTCAGTGACTCTTTCTCGTTGTGGAGGACGCGGTCAGCATCACCTTGGATTTGTCTATAATACAAGAACAGTTGAACTTCTTTCATTTAATGAAGACCTAAGCATCACTGATCCAGGTGGAAATGTTGGATGCGATACTTCATCTCGTCCTCTGGCCATCGCTCTTTTTAAAGATTTAAAAACTAATAAAAAATTCTATGGTCTAGCTGCTCACCTTAAAGCTGGTTCAGCTAAAGATGCTATTGAAAAAAGACATACTCAAATTAGCATTATCTCAGATTGGATTAATCACCTTAAAACAAACACGGGTGTAAAAGATTACTTTGTTGCCGGAGACCTTAATACAACTCTATATTACAACAATGGTGTCGATTACCGTGCCCTTGAAAAGTTCGCAGCTCAAAACGGTTTAGTGAATGCCACACATACTGCTGGTTGTTCTGCTTACTGGTGGGGTGGAACAAATGATAACATTGAAGACCCTTCTCTTCTTGACCACGTTTTCATCTCTAAAACGTTAATTGGAAGAAAAGGCTATACAGCAAAAGTTGGTTCTCACTGTCAGCAGGCCAGTTGTCGTCCTCAGGAAAAGAGAAAGCTTGGTGTTAGTTATAACCAAGTCTCTGACCACTGCCCTATCTCAACTACTTTTTAATCAAAAACATTCTATCGTAGTAAAGGGCCCTCTTTGAGGGCCTTTTTTATTGCTCTAGGTCCATCATCCCCATTAGAATGGTAATAGGAGATGTTCATGAAATATTTAAGTATTGACCTTGAGGCCACGGGCCTTGGAGAAAATTGTCAAATCATAGAATTTGCTATGATTCCATTTGATACCCAGTTTAAACGCCTGGAAGATAGCCTTGCTAGATCTGTTTATGTTCACTGCCCCTCTTTCGAAGACTTAAAACCAACTCTTGATCCATGGGTAATTGAACATAATGAAAAACTCATTCGTAAGGCCCATAACGAAGGGCTAACACTGAATGAGTTTAAAAATTATTTGAAAAATTATTTAGAGAGTAAAGAAGTTAAAGAATATTTCGGAAATCAGAAAATAGTTCTCTTTGGTAAATCAATGTCGGCCATCGACCTTCCATTCTTAACCAGGGATCTGGGCTGGGAGTTTATGAGAAAATACTTTCACCACAGAAACCTTGACCTCTCAAGTCTTGGCTATGGACTTATTGATCTGGGTTATCTTGCTCAGGGAATGGATTCAGGCACAAATCTCATGAATCATTTGGGTATGGGTGCAGTTGCTCACACGGCCTTAGAAGATGCTCGTAATACGGCCATCATGTACCTAAAACTTTTAGATAAATTTGGTAAGAGTTCTTAACTACCATCGTTTGAGGTGTGGTCTTCAAAAAGAGAGCAGTTATAATTTTAATTAGCTCTTGATAAGTATTGGGCAGGATTTCTCTTCTTATTCTTCATACGAATTTCAAAGTGAAGATGAGGTCCTGTTGATCTTCCCGTATTCCCCACTTGTCCTATAACTTGTCCGCGTTTTACCCGCTCACCCTTAGAAACAATATTCTTTTTATTGTGGGCATAGACTGTGTAGGTATCCTTTCCGTGAGAGATCACAATAAGGTTTCCATATCCACGGATTTTATTATCTGAATAAACCACTACCCCATGATCACTTGCTACAATCGGAGTTCCACTGCGAGCAGGAATATCGATTCCATCGTGATGTCTTCTCCCTCGTGGACCAAAGTGACTAGAGACGCGGTAGTGATTAGGCACAGGCCAGAGGAACTGTCCGGTACCGAGATGTTTATAATCCTGGATGGCATAAGTATCTTGAAGGAAATAGGCCAGGCCTACTTTACTTGGGATAAAAATCCACTCTTGCCCTTGAAGAGATTTATTCGGGTTCGCATTTCTGATTTCCTCAAGAGTGACTCCTCTTTGAGCAGCAATAGACTCTAGATCTTTTGCACCTTCGATGTAGACATATTGTCCACTTTTCATCTGAGCACAGGAAAAGGTGAAGAAGAGTAAAAGTACGAGCTTGAGCGAATGTTTACCCATTAAAATCTCCCAAGTTAATCAATCTTTTATCTCCTCGACAGGATTATACAAAATCCTGAGACTTTTGATTAAAAATATTGCAACTGGTCATAATCGTACCATTGACCAATCAAAGTGATCGGATAAAAAACTTAGAACTGTACTTGGTTGAATTCAAGACGCGAAGTGGCCCATTATAGAGGAAAAAATTTGGGAGCGGCCTTCTGTTCCTAGAGATTCCGGGTGGAATTGAAGGCCGATGATATTACCCTGGAAACTGGCCATCACTTCATTGTCAAAACTCAAAAGCTTAGCATCACTCATAATGGAATGTTCTAAGACGGCCAGGGAGTTATAACGTTGAACAACAAGTTTAGGTAAAGAAAAGAAACGAGACCAAAACTCATCAAGAACCAGCTCCATTTTTTCTCCATGGCCCGGGTATTTTGAACGAGTAACCAATGCATCCTGCAGGTTCCAGATGAGTTGATGCCCCAAGCAGATGCCGAGAACCTTTTTAGAGGATTGTAGAATATTTTTTAACAGAGGAAAAAGAACAGCGTAGTCATGGGGATGTCCAGGCCCTGGGCCTAAAATTAACAGATCAAATTCATTTTTCTCACTAAACTCTGACCAGGGAATAACCTGGGCATTATGCCCGATGTGCTTTAATTCCGACAAAATATTAAAAGTAAAACTATCCTCAAAATCAACAATGACTATTCTCATAACGCTCTCTGGGCAAAGTATTCATTGCGATAGCGACTGAAGGTTTCGTCCCCAAAGTTGAAGAGAATATTAAAAGAGAAACGAGAATCAGTAATCGACTCGCGATAATTAAAACTTAAAATCCAGCAATTATTATTAGGCATGATATCTACCCCATAATTAGTACGGACAGAGTTGCTGGCATTGAAGTCCATATCTTTAAGAATAGAAAACCCTAAATTATCTGTCGGACGCACCTGGGCCCCAAAACGAAGAACATTTAAATTAGAAGAATTAAAGGACACATGGTTATAGGCAGCCGTCAGATTCATATAATCCAGGCGTCGATTGAAATTGAGTCTGATAATATTTTCATTTTCCTTGTGGTAATAGTAATGAAGCAATCCCGTAGACCAACGTTGTCCGGAAAAGCCTGTATCGATCATAAGACGAGTCAGGCGATCTCTAAAATCCGTACTATCCTCTACTTCATTCAGTAAATAACCTTGAGAGACGTTAAAGTGACCAACTTTTCTATAAGTAAAATTATCTCTAAGATATTTATTATCTATGAGGTAGCTGGTTTTCTTAGGAGATTTTCTTACGATACTATTTTTCCACTGAAGCTCCATGGTGTTCGTTGGAGGCATGAGAGTTCTAGTGGTATCGGCACCAAAAAGGAATTCCTGAGAACGAAGAGCATCTTCGTAATCAAACCATCCTAACTGAGAAGCCTGAATCTGATTGATGAATCGTTTATTTCCGTATTCATTCTCAGAAGTTAAATAATGGTGAATAAGTTTAAACTCTTGAGCATGACGGTAGCTATGACGAACTTGTGTGAAATTTTCACGTACTAAAGAACGTTCAAAACGCGGGAGTTCTCCAATAAGATTATTTTCTTTTTTCTCTTTCTTTATGGGAATCAATCCCTTCTGTTGCTGATGCAGGGCCGGAAGCTTCTCTTCTGGAACAAGTCGCAATGGGACACTCTCTTCATAGGAAAGTCCGAAGATCTTATCCATATAAAAACTTAATTCCGTTCTAAGAATTCCTGCATTCTTTCCAGCGGTATAAGTCTTTTCGTTAGGTAAAAGATAGTGATGCTGATCAAACGCAAAATGAGACTTCATGCTAAAAGGACCTGCAGAGAAGTAATTCCACTGCATATACGGGCGAACCGAAAAGCGATCAGCATTTCTAATCCAAAATTCCTCATCTTTGTTTTCTTGCCTGAATCTAGTGGCTGAAGAATCAAGGCCCACAACAATATGAGAAAGCATCGGAATGTCAGACTGTAAAAGTGTCTGAGGCATAATCGAAAAAGAGGCCCGTGGAAGAGTTTGAACATAGGATTTATCAAACTTATCAGCTTCGGAGAAAAGTTGGTTACGTAGGAATGTCGCTTCTGTTGCCAGGTTAAAAGTCTCCTGCCTCCAATCTACGTGAGTATTTAAACCGATATCAGATCCAATGATCAGCTGGTCGGTATAGGTTGGATGATCAGAAACAATGTCCAGATCCTTCGCTCCTGAATAACGAAGATGAGTATTGAGATTAGGAGAAATCTGCTGATGAGTCTCCACTTCTCCGAAATAGCGGAAATACTCTCGTCCACTCGTTGACTCATTATTACCTTCACCAGGAAGATAAATTTTATCGCTTAGAGCTCTGGTATTGAATTCTACCCAATTGCTATTGTTAAAGCGTTGACGGTATTGATAATCCCCACCATAACCTCTTTTGGCCCAGAAGGTGGGAGAAAAAGTCATGTCTTTGGAATCATCAATGGCCCAGAAAAAAGGTTGCTCAAAAGAAAGACCTTCATTAAGTCTTGAAGAAATACGAGGAAAGAGAAGACCCGTTTTTCTTTCTCTCATAATGGGAAGAACAATATAAGGAAGATATAAAACGTTAATGGCCTTCACTCGGGCCAGGCCGTGTTTAATGGTCACATGGGAGTTGGCCTTAAGCCGAATAACCTTACCAAAAATAGACCAGGACTCTACACAATCTTTACAGGTACTGAACTCTGCATCTGTTGCTAAATATTCATCTTCACTAATTTTTTGAAGAGTAGCTGCCACTAAATTAAACTGGGAGTTAAGAATACGAGCATTACGAATAATGGCCTTACCGGTGCTGATATTATAAGTGAGGTGGGAGCCAAAAAGAGTCATATCCTTTCCAATAAGGCGGACATTCCCCTCTATCTTAACTTCCATCTTCTCTTGATCTAAGGAAGCGACTTCTCCGTAAATAGTGTCATCCTTGGAGATAATAACAACGTTACCGACAGCTTCAAAAAATGTTCCGTTATTTTTTCGATAGGCCTTGTCTGAAAAAACAGAGATAGTGTCCCCTAAAGAGAATTGTTCCTTATTGGCCCAAGAGGGACTTGATATGAGAAAGGAAATAATAGGAACCAGCAACCAATACCCGGCCAGATAAAATCGATGAAATGTAGGCATTAATATCTTCAACAAATTCCAACCCTTCTTGGAGGGATAATTCCCGCAGTAGAACCATTTCACAGGCCTTAGGGTGAGAAAAGTGAGTCACTATGACTTTTCCTAAGGCGGACCGACCTTTCAGCATCTTCATCATCGTTTCTAAATCTTTTTTAGAACGAGCAGAAAAACTAATAATGGTGGTGTTAAATTCTAGCTTATTAGAAGTATAAATGCCTGAGTGTAAAAATTGAATAAGTTTTCGCATTCCATCCACATTATGAGAACCAAAGAGATGAAAATCAGCTTCTCCTCGACAAACAACCTCGCCTCTGTTCTCTACCTTTGACTCATCAAAAATAAGATTCTGCGTAGGATTAACAGGATCCAGCTTCCCTAGAAGAAAATCAGCTCCTACATGTGCAAGAAATTGGTTTTTCTGTGAGAAGTTAAAATCAGAAGTAAATTTAGAAAAGTTAAGCCACTTTACCCCTATCGAAAAAACTTTTTCCTCGATCCGTTCATTGAGGTAATTTAAATCAAGAAAACTAATAAGAGTCGAACCAGCTCGTAAAACTCCTAATTTTTCTTTTAAAATTCCATCGTAACGGTTCCCTAAGAATTCTTGATGATCACGAGAAATACTTGGAAGCAGCACTAAATTCGCATCTAATACATTGACCGCATCAAACTCACCTCCCAGTCCCACTTCCAAGAGAAGATAATCAAGGTCTTGTTGTTCTACCCAACGACAAAAAACAAGAAACAGAAATTCATAAAAACTCAGCTGAAATTTTTTCTCCACAACTTCTTGATAAGTTTTTTCTAGCAGTGCTTTTAAATCACTGTGCGATATAAGACCTTCATGATTTCTAAAACGCTCTGTTAAGCACTTCACATGAGGAGAGGTCCAGGCCGCAAATCGCTTCTCCTGTAACTTACGGGCAAGACGCAAGGTGGTCTCACCTTTCCCATTAGTTCCAACAATAGTGACAATTTTAATTTGATTAAGTTGATGGAGACTCTCCCCCAGAGCAAAACGCATGCGTTCAAGCCCAGGGGAGTAATGTTCTCTTCCGAATCTTTCAAAGACCCAGTTTGATAGATTCATAAAGATTAGTTTTTAGTAAACATCTTTAGGAAGAAAGAAAGCTCTTTTTTGAGGTCTTTACGGTGAATGATTCGATCAATAAATCCATGATCCTTTAAGAACTCAGAACGTTGGAAACCTTCAGGTAAAGTCTGACGGATGGATTGTTCAATCACTCGTGGGCCTGCAAAACCAATAAGGGCCTTCGGCTCAGAAATATTCAGATCCCCTAGCATCGCAAAACTTGCAGCACAACCACCGGTGGTTGGATCTGTCAGTAAAGAAATATAAGGGATTCCTGCTTCTTTTAAACGAGCACGACTTGCTGAAGTCTTTGCCATTTGCATAAGTGAAAGAATTCCTTCCTGCATTCTTGCTCCACCTGAACATGAAACAACAATCACGGGAATCTTTTTTTCATAACCGATATCCATGGCCATAGCAATTTTCTCACCAGTGACCACACCCATTGATCCACCCATGAATCTAAAATCCATCACCGCTAGAGCAACAGGCATTCCATCAATCGTTGCGGTACCGCAGACAGTTGAATCTTTAATACCAGTTGATTTAATGGCATTTTTCAAACGATCCTGATAACTCATTTTATCAACGAACTCTAATGGGTTATTAGAGATCAGATCCGGAGATATTTCCTCAAAGCTTCCTGCATCAGTCATAACAGCGATACGCTCATAAGCGGAAATGCGATAGTGATGATCACATAGAGGACAAACGTTGAGATTTTCTTCTAATTTATCGGTCTGGAGAATTTCTCCGCACTTGGTACATTTTTTCCAAAGGCCCACAGGTGTTGAAGAAAGCACCCTCTTAGCGTTTTTGATCTTTGGATTTTTAACCTGGTGAAACCAGCCCATAGAAACCATCCTGTTAAAATTTAAATCATTTTAGAAGCACATACGAGCTTTGAGAAGTGAAATGCCCTCGAT
>DATGND010000022.1:0-7771 GCA_035306925.1 Bacteriovoracaceae bacterium
TATGACCGCTTATGGTGCAGCAGTTTCCAATGCAGAGTTTTTAATCCAGCGCTCTTCTCTTCATTATTTAATTCTTAGGTGTCCTGTACTTTATGGTCTAAGTTTTTCAGACCAGAAGCTCAACATTTTAGAGTTAATCCAAAAAAGTATTTTCGAACAAAAACCATTGAAGCTAGATGATCGCGTTGAAGTAGGTTTTTTAGATGTGCAGCTTGTGGCGCGTTTTTTAATGGTTCTTTTAGAGAAGAAAATTACCAACAGACTTCTACAAATCTCCTCTAAAGATCATCTTACGTACTTTAAGTTCGCACAAAAATATGCAGAGGTATTTAAGAAAAGCAGTTCCACCTTTGAGGTAGAAAATATTCCATTCCCCATTGAATCAAGCAGTGAACAGGCACCTCTTTCTTTTAAAATGGACATAAGCAATGCCGAATTACGCATCGGTATTAAAATGCCAACGATTCAAGAGTCTCTTGAATTTACTCAAAGAAGATTTAGCGCGAAGAGTTCTTAATAAACTCTGTGAGGTAATACTTCACAAGAGCTTCGATTTCCACCGGCTCTCCTTGGAATCTCCAGGAGATGGTGTTGAAAGGTCCTACGTGTGCTTTAATTTCGTGAATAGCGTGCACTGATTGATTTTCATTGGCCAAACGAGCAGCAAATAATCCACCACTGTTAGAAAGAAAGCCAATGCTCACAACATCAGGGGCACGACGAGCGACGATAAGTTTTAGTGAATTTCTAAAAAGAATGAAATCGTTAACAGTATTGGAGATTCTAAAAACTTTAATACTGCGAGAAGCATCTCGACTTCCACGATGTTGATTGAAAAGTGAAACATAGAATTCGAAACGATCTTTAAGTTTGTTCACAAACTCTAAGGAAGATTCCTCCAGAAGGGCCTGGGTATTAAGATGATCATTGAAACGAATGATCCCAGATTCTTCCATGTTGACTTCTTCAAGTGCTAGACTCTCGATCCAAGATACGTTTTGATAATCGTTTACATTAATGAATTCCATATTTTAATTGTTTGGTTTAAGACTGATAACGTCAAGATAAAAGAGAAGTTTTGAATAAAGGCCCAGGTGAAGCGGATAACGGTTTCGCGCCCCTAGTAAACTAGGTGGGCGCAATTAGTAATCACTTTAGGCTTCTCACATTCTGACCAAATACTTGGCCAGGTAAGCTTGCACACCATGATCAGGGACCGCTCCCGAAAATTAATTGTAGGGGCGAAACTTATATGCTTCGACCCGGACCCTGTATCCATTATACTCGAAAAGTTGTCATTTCAGTAGCGGCAAGTTCGTAATAAGTCAGAAAATTCTTTCAGTAATTTCATAGAGATAGCCTGGAAAACTGAAAAAGCTTAAAAGTAATTGATTTTATGCGTTATAATGACTCCAACCCAAGGTTTGCTTAAAGTTTTTCATTCAAGAGGTCGATAAGTTTTAGGCATCCTTTGGAAGGGGGAATTATGAAGGATAAATTTATTGCTTATCTCAAAGATGAGACAGGACAGACCTCCACGGAGTACATCCTGTTGGTGGCAGTGGTAGCAACCATTGTGTTCAAGTTCAAGGACGCTATTACTAAGAAGCTCTTCGGAGAAGGCGGTAATGGTGGTATTCTGAACTCTGTGCTTGATGAAAGTAAATTCCAAAACATCATGGATTAATATAAAGGTTCCATTTTTAATGGAACCTTTACTCTAATCCTAGGTCTAGTTATCATTAGACCATGATGAAAAAGAAAAAAAGCTTTGGTCAGGCCACAGTCGAGTATGTGTTTGTGCTTGCAGTTGCTACAGCACTGGGCTTTGAAGTAACTCGTCGTTTTACAGGTTTCTTCCAGGATCAATTGGGAAGAGTCGGTCACGTATTATCCAGTCATTTAGTCATCGGTGTTTGTCCCTCAGAGTGCTACTTTAAGGGGTATCTGAACGGGTTTCAAGGCCCATGATTTATCTATATGCTCTGATTGCACTTGAGCTTCTTATAGTTTCATTTATAGATCTCAAGATAAAAAAAATTTCTAATTACTGGATACTTTTTAATCTAGTCATAGCTTTAGTGGCCTATATAAGTGGGTTATACACCCTTGAATGGAAGGTTTTTATTTATCCTGTAGGAACAATAGTTGTGGGATTTGCTCTCTTTCTTGCTCATATAATGGGGGCGGGAGATAGCAAGTACCTGGCTTCTCTTTTTATAGTTTTGCCTTATGATTTACATCAAAGTTATTTAGAAAATGTGCTCATCAGTACTATACTAGTAGGAGCAATTCTTTTAGTGAGTAAGCTGATTTCTCGCTTCAGTAGAATTAAAGGCTATGCTCTTTCTTTTCATCTAAAAGGTGTTTTAAGCGAGATCCGCTCTCACTTCAGTTATGCTCCAGTGCTGCTATTGGCCTGGTTATTAATGAGTAAAAATATATGGTGAGAAATCAAGATGGACAGACAGTAGTTGAGTACATCCTGCTGTTAGCAGTGGCAGTCTCCCTTATTATTACTTTTTATAACTCAGAAGCTTTTCGTCGTCTGTTTGGAGAGCAAGGAGCTGTCGCTCAAAAAATAAGACAAGACTCGGAATTCTCCTATCGTCACGGTTATACCAGAGGAAATACAGGAGACGTTTCACGCACCAATAGAGATGGGTCTATTCACCCGACTTATTATAATCAAGAAAAATCCGGTTCAAGGTTTTTTTCAGGTAAGGATGCATATCCATGAAGTTGAAAAAAGAATCTGGACAATCAACCATTGAATTTATTTTCGCTTTTGCCTTTGGGGTGAGCATCGTTTTTATGGTTTTTAATAGTGCCCTTAACTATGCAACTGGCTACCTGGTTCACTATGCCACCTTTATGGCTTCTCGTACTTATTTAGTAAGTGATAACTATCAAGGCTTTGTAGCCGCTCCCACTATCCCACCGGTGAATGATGCTATTGAAGTCTATGAAAGATATAGGCTAGATATTTTTGATATTCCTAGTAGTGGTTTTAGTATTAACCGACAGGAAAATAGTCCTAGCTCTGCTGAGTATTTAACGGTAGGAGCAAGAACATTATTTGAAAAACCCATCGATGCTTTAGGTAGGGTAGTTGGAGGAGGAAATCTAGAATTTGTTTCAGAATCTTTTTTAGGAAAAGAACCCACAAGATCACAGTGTGCCTCGAGAGTATGTTTTGCTGTAACAGGGGCCGTGTGTGGGGGAAATACAGGGGACTATGATGTCACTTTCTTTGATAACGGCTGCTAGACCTAATCAGAGGGGACAGGCCCTCATTGAGCTCATTGTCTTCTTACCTTTGATGTTTGCTCTGTATTCTATGATTTCAGGGTTTGCAGGTGCTATCAATGGCTCCATTAATCAGCAGAAAGCAACCCGGGCTTATTTTTATTATCGTGTTCAGAATAATCCCTTTGTTCCTAAACCTGACATCGATAATACCCATGAAACCTGGCAGGAGTTTGGGATGTTTTTTGTGGGCTGGATGGATGATATGCAATCTGATAATCCGATAGCTCCTTGTTACCGCATCACTATTCCCATGGCCAATAATGGAAATGAACAATGCAGTGGACCTTATTCGTCGGAAACTACCCAACTTATCAGAGTGGGAACAGCATACGGTATTTGCGGGGCTACTTTTGCCAAGGCCACTGCAGGATCAGGTCATAAGGTTTATATCCTTCCTCATGCCAATGGGGCTTCTCCCTTGTCAGTAGTTAACCGTGCCAGTTGTGAAGTTCGAAGATAGGTAAATTCCTCTTATTTCTGCACAAAATTGAAAATCTGTTATTATTAAGTTAGCGAAACTCCATTTAGTTTAGGATGAACTATGAATAGCCGCGCTTTTACCACCTCTTTAATTCTGGCCGCAGTAGCGGTGATGATGATTTATTCCTATATCGATTCAAGGGAATCAGAACTCATCAGTGAGTATGGAAACATGACTCCTGTTGTAGTTGCCCGCGAAGACATTAAGGAACTTGAAATTATCGATGACAGAAAAGTAAAACTTGAAAATATTCCTGCAAAGTTTCAGATGCCGGGACACTTTAAGAGAGTGGAAGATTTGTATAATACCATTGCAGCAGTTCCTATTAAAAAAGGGGAGCAGATTACAGTTCCACGAGTGACCTATCCTGGATCTCAGTCAGGATTATCACGCCAAATTTCTATTGGTAAAAGAGCTCTTTCTATTCAGCTAACAGAATCGCAATCAGTGAGCCGTTTAATAAAGCCCGGAGATCGAGTCGATATATTAGCTCTGATCGACTATGCAGCCGGAAAGAGAGAAAAGATTAAAGTTAAAACAGTTCTGCAAGACGTTCTGATTCTTTCTACAGGTCTTTATGTTACGAACTCAGTTCCAATCGTAAATATTCAAGGTGATAACAGCAGTAATCGTCAGATGAAACTGAATAACTACACCAACTACAATACTGTCACTTTAGAGCTAACACCTTTTGAAGTTCAGAAACTCCAGTTTCTGATTGCAGGAGGGGCCAATATAACTCTTTCTCTTAGAAACAATGATGATAAGACCATTGAAAGAATCAGTGGAACAAGACTCTATGATGTTTTAGGAGAAGATGCGGCAGAGGCTAAGGCTTACTTTGCCGAGCAAGCGGCAAGAGAAAACCAGAGAATTGGCGGTGGCGGTGGTAATCGTTAGATTTCTTTTATTAGGGCTTATCTTCTTCGCTGGTGTCCATACATCACTTGTATGGTCGCAAGGTAGTCCTGCGACTGCTGATCAAGCGCAAATTCAGGAAAAACAAATTGAAGTTGCAATTGGTATTGATCACTTTGAAAAACTTGATTTTGATTATCACACTAAAATTATCATTGGTAACGATCAGCTGTTAAAAGTTCTGATGATTCCCAACAGAAGGGAAATGATCTTTAAAGGTTTAAAGCCAGGCAGAACCACTGTGACAGTTCGAGATAACGTGGGTGATGTGAGACTACGTTTTACTGTAGTTGTTACGGCAACAGGAAAGTCTAATGTCGTTTCAGAATTAAGAGAGTTAATCGGTGATGTGGAAGGTCTTGAAATCGGAATTAGAGGTGGAAAAGTTTTTGTCGGAGGGGAGATTGTTGTTCCCAATGATATCGGGAGAGTCTCTAAAGTTCTAGCAAGCTATCCGGAAGTACTGACTCTCATTGAGATGTCTCCACAAACTCAAAGAGTCATCGCAAAAAAAATGGCCGATGAGTTGGCACGAAATAACTTAAAAGATGTTAGTGTACGAGTGGTAAATAAAGCTTTTTGGCTAGAAGGCGTAGTGAGTTCTCCGGATAAGAAGGATCTGGCCATGGTTATTGCCAAGGCTTACTTACCTCCTAAAATTCTATCTCTTTCAGAGGCAGGAGAAGGACGTTTTGCTGCTCCTTCAGATGCATCCGATATTATCGACTTTATTGCTGTTAACCCGAAGAAGGAGCCTCAGCCAGCTCCTAAATTAGTGAAGATTACTTCTCAGTTTGTTGAGCTTTCAAAAAGCTACAATAGAATTTTCTCATTCCGTTGGGCCCCGTTAATGGGTGCGGATAACTCACAAATTGCTATTGGGCCACAAGGAGGCTCAGGGGATGCTCAAGGTGGAGATATCGTGACAAGATCTTCCGGAACTTTGAGTGCTACTATTTCGAATCTGTTTCCAAAACTTAACTCAGCTAAAACTGCTGGTTACGCCAGAGTTATTCAATCTGCGATGGTAGTCACTCGTAATGAAAAGCCTGCGACTATCACTAAAGATACATCGATTCCTTTTGCGGTGGGGTCTGGAGAGTTTACGAAGGCTTCATCTGCCAGTGTAGGGATTACTTTAAGTGTAGAACCTCGAATCTTAGAAGAAGAAAAAATTGAAATGGGAGTTAATATTTCTATCAAACTCCAGGTTGGTTCATCTTCTACTCCAATAGTTACTAACAACTCTGTTAATACGACTTTAGTAATTAAGTCGACAGAGTCTGCTGCTATCGGGGGAGTTGTTCAGAATCAATCCACAACTGATTATGATGCTGATCCCAACCAAGGCAGCGAGGACGCACCTGCGCCGCTCTTTAATCTTAACCGCTCAAAAGCATTCGTCAGTCAGAAATCTCAATACGTGATTTTTTTGACTCCTGAAATCATTGAGTCGGCATCAGTTGGGACAGAAGAAATTAGAAAAAAGTTTAGGAGAAGAGAGTAAAATGGCCGGTCATATTATAACCATCATCGGTGGTAAGGGTGGAGTAGGAAAGTCACAGGTTGCTGCCAACCTGGCCTTCGCCTATGCATCTGAGATTCGAGCGAAGACCATGCTCTTGGATTTCGATCAGAAATCCTGTGGAGACCAAAATATTATTACAGGTCTCAAGTCCAAGAAGAATTTAAAAGAACTCTCTGAGTTCTCGGGGGCAATTGATCCCCGGTCTATTATGCTTTTTACAGCAGAACACCGTGCAGGGGTTCATTATATAGGAATGCCTACGGAGCCGATTGCTGCTAATCAGGTTAATGAAGAAGGGCTAGGAAAGGTTTTAAAGGCCTTAACTAATATTTATCCGATTACCATCATCGATGGAGGAAGTGAATTGACTCCTCTAACTTTGAAGGCCCTGGAGTTTTCTACTCTTATTTTTATCGTAGCCTCTCCTGATCTACTGGCCGTGAATCAATCCCGCCGGATGTATACAGATCTCATCACCATGCTCTTTCCTAAAGACATGATTCAGATTCTGGTGAACCAAGCAGTAAACGGACATCCGGTTAATCCTGATGTGATTGGAAAGCAAATTGGAAAGCCGGTTTTCCATGCTATTGCTCGGGATGATGGTTCTTGCACCGCAGCTCTGTCTCGTTCAACCCCAGTCTTGGTGGCGGCAAAGAACTCAGCTTTTGCTAACGGTATTACAGATTGCGTTCGAAAACTTGTCCAAAAGAATGTGTTAAAGACATTAGAAAGATTGGCCAAGCCTCAGGACGTGGGTGCCAAAGCAGCAGCTACCCAGAGTGCTGGAGGAGGTTCTTCCTCTGACTCTAAAAAAGATCCGTGGACAGAACTCAAGTCCCGCATTCATCGCGCTCTAGTGGAAGAGATGGATTTAAAAAAACAGGATGACTCTGATCCTAAGGCGAAGATCATTCTTCGTGAGCAGACTAAGAAAATGGTCGTTGAACTTCTTGGAAAAGAAGATACCAAATCAGTACTTGCTACTCGAGATGATATGAATCGAATTGTTAAGGAGATTCTAGATGAAGCCTTAGGGCTTGGGCCACTCGAGGATATGCTGGCCGATAAAACAATCTCTGAGATTATGGTCGTGGGGCCAAAAAAGATCTACTACGAGCAAGGTGGTAAGGTAAAAAAATCAACGGTGACCTTTACCAATGACCGTCAGGTGATGAACGTGATTGAACGTATCGTAGCACCTATTGGCCGTCGTATTGATGAAAAGACTCCTTATGTGGATGCTCGACTGGCAGATGGTTCTCGTGTGCATGCCATTATTCCTCCTTGTGCGATTGATGGTTGCTGTATCACCATTCGAAAATTCCCTGATAAACGACTTGATTATAAAGACCTTGTGAAGTTTGGATCGATGACTCAAGAGATGGCCGACTTCATGAGAATCTCTGTGGAAGCGCACCGAAACATTGTGGTCTCCGGAGGTACTGGATCGGGTAAAACGACTCTCATTAATATGCTAGGTGGTTTTATTCAATCTAATGAAAGGATTATCACTTGTGAGGACTCGGCTG
>DATGND010000023.1:0-3576 GCA_035306925.1 Bacteriovoracaceae bacterium
TCTCCAATAAAACAGATACCTGTTGAATCTTTTTTTACTTTGGTTGCGAGATCAAACTTTTCGGCGAGTTCCCTCACCCTAGGCTTCTGAAGATGCCCTATTGGGAAAAGAACCTCCTTGAAAACTTCTTTTTCAACAGCATAGAGGAAGTAGCTCTGATCTTTATTAGAGTCCGCCCCTTTCTTCAATATTCCATTTTCAAGCTGACAATAATGTCCAGTGGCCAGGTAATCGGCTCCCAGAAGTTTGGCCCTTTGATAGAAAACTTTGAATTTAATTTCTCTGTTGCAGAGAATGTCCGGATTAGGAGTAAAACCAGCTCGATAATCATCCAAAAATTCAGAGAAAACGTTATCCCAATATTCCTGAACAAAATTTACCGAATAATAGGGAATTTCTAATTTCTCACAAACTTTGATGACATCTTGATAATCGATATCCGCAGTACAAGAACCGTCCGGATTCGTCTCGTCCCAGTTCTTCATGAAAAGTCCGATGGTTTTATAACCACAAAGCTTTAAGAGCAAAGCACAAACAGAAGAGTCCACTCCACCGCTCATACCTACCACGACTGTTTTATCAGCATTGGCCAGATATTCCTCATGAGTGAGATTAATTCCATAATCCTGTAAAAGCTGTTGATTAAATCCTAATTCCATAATCTTGCTTATGCCTTAAAAGCAGGGATTTTGTCAGCCTAAAAGAGAAATTCTAAGGAATCTGTGTCCTTATCATCTTCTGACTGACTAAATTCGATCATTCCAGAGAGAATGATCTTAGCATTCCCTCCCTTTTTCTTATAAAGAGTCACCCGCTCCCCTGGGAGTAACTTGGTCGCTTCTGAAAATTCAACGATACTCGTTCCCAAGGTTTTAGGGTAAACCTTCACCTTCTTACTACCGGAAGAATGATTGAGGAATGCAAAAAATGGGGTGCTAACCTCTTCCATCGCTGACCAAACCACATCGATTAATTTGACTTCATTACGAACAAAAAACTTTTCACCTTCTGCCACCACATTCTGTGAGCCCCCCTCTTTGAAAGAGATATAGACTTTGTGACTGTTAGCTAAAATCTCCTTACCTTGCTCAAGCTTTAAGATCCCCTCATGGATTCCTACTTTTTGTCCATCTGCTAAAACTATTTCTCCTGGCACATTAAAGTTCGAAAACTTTCTTAATACCTCTTTGGAGAAATCCCCCTTAAAACAATCAAACGGAGACCTCAATGATGAAGAAAGAGAAAAGTTTCTAATCAACTTTTCAATCTCTACAGAGCCGAGACTAGAAAGCGGAAGAAGGAGTGAAGAAAGAATTTGTCTATTCAGGTTATGAAGAATATGGGATTGATCAAGGGAGAGGTCATGGACACTATGAACGGTAACCTCTTCTTCAGTTTTAAAAACTTTAGCAAAGTGTCCGGTACTTAAATAGCCTGCCCCCAACTCCCTCATTTTCTCATAAAGAATTTCCATTCTCATATTCTGACAAGAAAAACAGGAGCTATTCCAAGGCCTTAGCTGTAATCGATGGGAAACCCAGTGATTTTGCACTTTCTCGGTAAAAATCTCATCCACGTCTACAGTGATGTGGGAAATATTCAATCGTTTACAAAAATCCTGAATACGAGCTAGATCCTCATCGGAAATAAAACATCTGCTGTCTGGATTAGTTTTTTGAACAATGGTGACACCAATCAGATCATATTTCTGAATTTTTAAAAGATAAGCAGCAATAAAGGAAGATACGCCTCCAGAAAGGCCGATGACCACTTTTCCCTGCTCATTTTTCTCAACTATATTTTCCATAAAGGTTTAATAATTATATCCGATAAAACAACAGTATGGTTACTTATCGTGGAATTAATATTTATCTTAAAGACAATCAATCCTATTCAGTTTTAAGGGATCTGATGCAGATTCATAAAACCCAGTGTCCGAAGGGTCCCTTTGCTTTCATTGCTTCTGACTCTCTACTTCCAAACTTGAGTCTATGGGAAAACCTTCACATCGTTACTGGAGGCCTTAATTGGCAGGAAGTACTCAGCAGTGCTGGTCGAGAAGAACAGTCACTTATGCGCTTAATAAAAAATCCTAATTTACCGACTTCAGAGGCCCATAATTGGGAGAAGTTCATTATTTCCCTTCTAAAAGGGCTTAAAACCCGTGGAAATCTTCTTATTGATATGAGAGAAGAAGAACTTAACCCCATGATGGTTCAGTTGTTTAAAAAGATTTTTGTAAGAGTTCAAAGAAATATTATTATTGCTAGCGAATCAGCTTCCTTATGGCTTGATTGTTCACATCGGATTTATTCAAAGAAAGACTACGAGATTCATGTGGAAGAGCTCAATCCTGAGCTTGTCAAAAAACATTGGGCCGCTTAAGCCCAGATAAACACCCTACTTAAACTTTACCGCACAGTTTACCTTCATGGCCGTAGTGGTAAACTTATTCATTGGCTTAATTCTTATCTGCAAGACCCATCTCGAGGATTCAACCTCAATAGAAGCAATATCCTTAAAATCTCTGATTGTAATGTCCTCATCAACAACATCTTTGAAATCATGAATCTCAATCACACTCTCTCCTTGAGATTTAAAATCATGGAAACAGATAAGCTGAATAATTCGAGGATCACTAAATCCCATCAAAGGATAAAGACTCTTTTTGAAAGCTTCAGGATTCTCTTTAAAAGCTGTGGAGAGAATTCTATGAAGAGTTTTAGCAATTCTTGCATAATATTTTTTTAATATGTCTCTATCACTCTCCGCTAATTCTCCTGGCAATTCGGAGTATCCGTTTTTCACCCATTCATTAAAATTGCCATTGAATTCAAGATCATACTGACGATAAAGTTCATCCCCCATTACTTTGAATTCAAGATCGATAGTATTTGAAAATTCATTCTGAAAAGAAGGATTCAAGTAAGGAAAGTATTGAGTAAGAAAACTTTTAACTCCAGCGCTTTTAGTGTTAACAAACGCACTTTTCTTATTTAGCTTTAAACTTAATAAGAGCTGCTCACCAAACTCATTCACTAGTAAAAGATCTGTTTCTTTAAAATCACTTTGCAGTTGAGAACTACTGAGCTTTCCTAAAAGCTTGATACTCACCCAGTTCTCCCCGTACTTAGCACAAAGAGTTTCCTGACCTTTAGTAGAGGCTTCGTTTAGAAAAGAGAGCATTTCCGGATAGAACTGGCGAACCATCCGATCCTGTTGTCCAAGAATGGCCAGGTAATTCTTGTCAATGTTTTGAATGAAGTCTAATTCCTGATTGGCCCTTTGAGCAAGTTTAAGGCCCACCAGGTACTCAAAAAGCGAGCCTTTAACCTCATTAAAAAGTGCCTCTTTATTAACCTGATCACTCATTTATTGTGACCAATAGGCCTCTTCCAGAGCAGCTTCTCGTTCTGGCAACCCTCTTAAAAGCCGAGGTGAGTTCTGAGAAAGAACTTCAAAAGATACTCGGTTAGCATATTTAGAAATCTGAGAAATCGAAGAGTAGGTTAAAAAATCCGCTACGTGTTTTGGAGAATTAGGAACTCTTTGACGATGATATCTATTAGCTGAGAT
>DATGND010000024.1:0-6130 GCA_035306925.1 Bacteriovoracaceae bacterium
AGCTTTTTAGGACAACACTCTTTAAAAATTTATTTAGTTCATCAACCTTTAATTTTTGGGACCTTATCTCTTATTAAATGGTTCCTAAACTGATGACTTTTGCCTTTCACTATGAGAAATTAGCCGCAATTATGAAGACACTTACTAAGTATTACCGAAAGGTTGAGTTATTCTTCGGCAACATGAAATTTGCCGTCGTGATTATTACCATTTTTGCCATATATTTAGGTTATGGAACTTTCATGGAATCCTACCATGGAACCGACTATGCCAATAGGCTGGTATATAAATCCGTTCCATTTATGTTAGTGCAGTTTGGAATGTTTCTTTCCATCCTTTTTGCCACTCTCATAAGACTTCCTTTAAGAAAAAATCTTTATGGCTTCTATGTTATCCACACTGGACTTATTCTTATCTTCCTAGGTTCCTGGGTAACCTATCAGTCTGGGGTGGATGGTTCTATTACTCTGGCCCCTAATCTGGCCACTCGAGATGTCCTCATTAATGAAGATCAACTGACTATTCGCTTTCCCTCTCAAGGAAAAGAAGTCAGCGTTAACCTTCCTTATGTGGCCACTCCTAAAAATCTTGACCTGGAATATGAGGGGATTAAGCTCAAAACCTTCTATCCTTTTGCTGAAGATAAGCTCACCTGGCTAGATATGCCGGAAAAAGATGAGGCCCAAAGCTCTTCTCGCTATAACCTTTATACTGAAAACTTTGGGGAACAAATCACTCTTACTCTTCATCCTTTCTCAGATTTCACCAATACCCTCACTCTTGGACCTTTAAACGTTCACTACATGCCTATAAGTCTTGCCCCTTGTTTTGGGAAAAACACCAAAGACGGGCTGATTGTCTGGAATGCAGAACTTCAAAAGTGTGTAGCTCCGGAGAAGGTTCAAAGAACAAAAGGGGCAGGAAGTGAAAGGGTTATTGTGGATTTTGATGGGGAAAGACTGTCTTTCCTTCCATCAATGAGTCCCCTACCACTAGATCAAAACATGTCTTTAGATGAAAGATCCCCTTACCGAATTTTTAGTAAGAAGCTTTTTGAAGGAAAACCTAATCTCTTCTTATTCGGAACACATCTGGCCTATTACAATAGAGATAAGCTGGAATGGGAAGACTCGGCCATCGCGATAAATGAGGACGTTGAGCTTCCTTGGATGGGATTCAAAATCAGACTCCTTGAACATAGAGATGATGCTTACCCTTCACAAACTCCTCACTATCTTAAACCGATTCAAGAAAACGGTCAGGTAATTCGCGGTCAGATGAAGGCCCTGGAAGTGCAGATCAACGATCAGACTTTCTGGGTAAAATCAAATGACCCTATCGCTTTTAACCAAAACGGCGAGCGCATTGTCTTTGACCTAGGTAGAAAAGCAGTAAAACTCCCTTATGA
Organism: Bacteriovoracaceae bacterium; assembly: GCA_035306925.1. GTDB lineage: Bacteria > Bdellovibrionota > Bacteriovoracia > Bacteriovoracales > Bacteriovoracaceae > Peredibacter. Next base: position 1,409 of record DATGND010000024.1, read on the forward strand.
ACTCATTCTAGATCAGTTCAAAATGGATACTGACCCGGGAACGAATAATCCTGCAAGTTATGAGAGCTTTGTGAGTGTTTTCCACGGAGATAAGGGGCAAAGTAAGCATCATATCTATATGAACAATCCACTGAAAATGGATAATTTCACTTTCTATCAGGCTTCATACTTTCAAACTCAAGCGGGACCATTTGGATCTGTTTTAAGTGTGAACTTTGACCCAGGACGATTCTGGAAATATCTAGGTTCTTTACTCTTAGTTTTAGGTTCTATCTGGCACTATTTTTTACGCCGTAAACATATTAAAAAACCGGGAGATGCCCGTGCATAAGTTAATTTTTTTTCTTCTTGTTCTTTTTTCTCCTCTTAGTTACGCCCAAATGAACTTTTGTACCGACGACCTTAACCAGCAGGTCGTTCAGGCCGGCGGAAGGGAAAAACCCCTTTATGTTCTGGCCAATGAAACCATCAAGTTCATGACCGGTAAAAGCAAAATTGAGGATATGTCGGCAACAGTGGCCTTCTGTAAACTCACCCTATCAGCATTCGGTATGCCCCTATCTTTTGAAGTTCCTATTAAAGTTGAGCACGTAGATGCTAAGAAGCTTTTAGGAATGAATGAAGATGAGACCACTATTGGAGTCAATGTTTTTAATGCAAAAAGTGCTGATCTAGAAAACGAGATCTCAACTCTTAAAGAAAACAACTCCTATAAAAAAGAGTTAAATAAAGTCCGCTCCCGTCTTCTCACTTATCGTGCCGTTGTTGAGGCACGTGCCTGGACGGTTCCCATTGAAAAAGAGGGAAAAATCGACTTTATCCCTATTGCTGAGTTCCTGACTGAATCAAGAGTTAAGGAAGCTTCTACGAAGACAGATAACCCTGTTAACTATCTTTTTCACGAAGCTTTGCAAACTTATCAAAAAATTAAAGGGACTGATTATCTGATAGAGCTAAATTACTACAAGTGGGATCTTTTCACTTGGGCGATGATTATCTCAATTATCTCGATGGGTCTTCTTATCGGACTTAAAAATAAAGTTCCTGGACTTGTTTTCACCTTCATTAGTATCGGTCTTCAGGTGACCTCCATGACCATGAGAGTTCTTATTTCTGGTCGTGCACCTATTACTAATATGTATGAGACCGTAATGTTCTCAGGTTTCGGGGCCCTTATACTTGCCCTCATCATTACGGCCTATCGAAAGGACTTCACCTTTATTATCGCAGGCCTTGCCTACAATATCCTTTCTCTTATGATGATGCGTTTTGCGGAAGGTATGCTTGATGAAGGTATTTCTCCGCTAGTTCCAGTTCTAAGAGACAACTTCTGGCTTTCAACTCACGTAACGACCATTATTCTCTCTTATGGGGCCCTGGCCTTATCCTGGATTCTTTCCAATGCTCTCCTTATCAGAGCACGCTTTTTCGAGGTTTCCAGTGCGGAATACCGCTATCAGGTTGATCTCATCTATTCGGCCATTAAATACGGTATCGTGCTTCTTGCCGCGGGGATTATTCTTGGTGGAGTGTGGGCAGACTACTCTTGGGGTCGTTTCTGGGGATGGGACCCTAAGGAGACATGGTCTCTGATTGTTCTTCTCTTTTACATGGCGATTCTCCACGGAAAATACACTAACTGGTTCACGCCACATCTCTTTGTACTAACAACGGCCGCTGCTTTTATGAGTGTTATGATGGCCTGGTTTGGAGTGAATTATATCCTGGCAAGTGGACTTCATTCCTACGGATTCTCGGAAGGAGGGGCCATTTTCCTCGGTTCTTTCTTCGCCATTCAGACGGCCCTTCTTATTCTCTGTGCTGTGAAAAAACCAACAACTGCTGCTCAATAAAAAAATAGGCTCCTTTTCAGGAGCCTTTTTTACGTTCTAATTTTGGCATCCCCAGAAAGCTTGCTTTCTGGGGATGCCAGTTTGAGGTGCGGGTGCTGTTAATTCTAATTTCTTCTGATGTAGAAATTTGCTCTTTGTGCGTAAATGCGATCAACCATTGAAGGGTTATTTTGGGACTCAAAGTAACCTACTAGAGCACCTTCTGTTCTTACCTGCTCTCTGTAGAAAGACTGAATAAAGCCGTCTACGTTACTCTTAATCCATCCTGGTAGAGGGATGAAGCCCAATGCAACTCCAGCAAGGTTCATGATTGCTCTTTGATTTCTGATTTTTGTAGGACTTGAATAATCAAAGGCCAGAGATGGTTTTTTACTAAAGCTGTGAAGGTTATGGTGAAGGTGATAAATCTTATCCCCATTCACATTGGCAAAAGCATAGTTAAGCTTTTGAGTGGCCTGTTTTGGAAAACCCGTGGCCAGGCGGTTATTACCAGAACGAACCTGAGCATAGAATTTATTAATTCCATACTTGTTCCAATTCTCCGCTGCACGGTTAGATTCAAAAATATTGGTCAGACCTATGCGGTATTCATAAATAGAAGAAATGGCCAGATCCACTTCTGCTTTTGTCATCCCAAGTTGAGTCTCAGGGATGGTTTCGAAGTAATGAAGAAGCATATTGTGGTGGAAAGCACGCTGCTCATTCATCATATCGTGAATCTTGTGGATAACATAGGTAGCGATATTAAGGGCCGGAATAGTAGCAAATCTCTTCTGTGCCTGCTCAAGGGCCCAAGTCACTACTTTGTAAGTAGCTTGTCTCTTATAGAAAAAGCGAGCGTCATTAAGGTTACACATGACGGCCGGATCAACAAAAGTCCAGGCCTCATTAAGCTTTCTTTCAAACTCAGACCAGAAAGACTTATTCCTTGTCATCACTTCAGCAAAGGTCCCTTCAATATCTGCTGTGCCAATTGATAAAAGGGAGTCTTTAATGGCCTGGGCCTCTTCGGCTCCTTCAGTTGACTTGGTATAAGGGTCAAAGCCTAGTTCATAAAGAAAATCATCAATCTGAGCTTCTTTCTCGCTTCTACTAAAAGAGTTAAAACTCTCCTGCTCACGATAAAGATCTGCTTTGATTTGCTTTAAGAAAGGCTCAACAGAAAATTTAGTGGTAATGATTTTTAACTTGATGGTTTCTAATTTGCCTTCATGGTTACGAACCAGTTTAAAACGGTCGTTAAAACCTTTTAGATCCATATTGCTTGCATGAGCAATGGAACTTAAAAGAAGTGCCATGGTAAGTCCGAGCTTGAGTCCAGACATTGTATCCTCCTAGGTGATTGGAAAAACCTTCCAAATTGGTTAACTAATCTACTAGGAATAATGCTAACTAATCTCTTAACCCCTCGACAATCCGAGAGAGGCCAATTTGTAGAGGAGATTTCTTTTATTTTCTTACACTGGAATATTTCTATAAGATGGTTGCAGTTACGAAGTGATTTTACTCACTATTTCTTTATTATTCGGCCCACTTTTCTTCTTGAGGTCTTTGTCCAAAAGGAAGTCCAGTATCATGATCAAGATTCCATCGGTCACTCATGAGTTCTTGTCTTTCAACTCGATAAAACTTAAGTGACTCATCAAGCTCAGTGAGTTTCTTCATCAGTTCATTTTGAAGAATGAGCTTTTCTTGTTTGAGAGTAATCATATCATCGAGAGCTTTTCGTTTTTCTCTTTGCAAGCGGTTAATTTGCTCATCATATTCAGCAGCGGTTTTTACTTTTTGCTGATCAAAGGTCCAGAGGAAGTGATTTATATCATTGAGCTGTGATAAAAAATCTTCCTTACGAACAATGAGCTGATTTCGGTACTGTGAGGCTTCCAAAACCCTTTGGGCCAGCACCGGAGCATAGAAGTTAAGAACGGTTCCTCTTCGGAAATACTCTTTGGCCGAATAGCACGGGTTAAGGGATTCAACATAAATGGAGAAATAAAAATCTTCTACACTTCTTACAAATCCTGTGCAGAATTCTCGTTTTTCCTGCTGATTAACTTTAAATCGAACTTTATCTCCCGCACGGAAAAACTTTGAATTATTATTCTCCACTTTCACTTTAAAAATGCGTGAACTCTCATCCTTATCCGTAACCCGTCCAATAAATCTCTCATAATCAATCTGCGGATCAATCTGATGATTAGTATCACGACTTAAGACTCCTCTATCAGGAAGTGGATCAGAAATAACTAAGGCAAAGGCCGAAGTATTCAGCAAAAAAATTAAAGTGAAGAGATGGCCAAAGTTCATCATGCTTTCTATTATCAATCAGGATTAAGTTTAGACAAAGATCTTTATACCTGACCCTTTTAGGAGAGATTATGGAATTTTTTATTGATACAGGTGATATTAACGAAATTAAGACAGCTTATTCTTGGGGATTTGTTGATGGCGTCACCACCAACCCAAGTTTAGTGGCCAAAACAGGAAAAAATCAAAAAGACCTTATTACTGAAATCGCTCAAATCGTTGATGGCCCGATTTCAGCTGAAGTTATTTCAACAGATGCAGAAGGCATGATCCGCGAAGGTGAAGAACTAGCAGCTATTCATAAAAATGTTGTTATTAAACTTCCTATGACTAAAGACGGAATGATTGCTTGTAAGCATTTCTCAAAGAAAAGTATCAAGACTAACGTCACTCTTATTTTTTCGGCGAATCAGGCCTTATTAGCAGCTAAAAACGGTGCTACTTATGTGTCTCCATTCGTGGGACGTCTTGATGATGTCGGACAAACCGGAATGGATCTGATTGCTGAAATCCGCCAGATTTTTAACAATTATGATTTTGAAACAAAAATTCTTGCGGCTTC